>CAZFWD010000049.1:0-2701 GCA_964522535.1 uncultured Desulfonema sp. | reverse complement strand
GAATTCGTTACCGGTTTCTTTTTACCCGTCGTTTCGGGAATCCCTAAACCATCGTCTGGGTTTTGTCAACCACAGCCGGCCGCGCATCCCCTTTTGGGGGCGTGGCCCAGACGATCCGATTGTCGCCCGGCACCATATTCGAATCCGCCTCGATGGTGATGGAAATCCCCCGCCGCTGTTCCAGGTCGAGGATCTCCTTTTTCTTCCGGTTCAGCAAATACGAAGCCACCTCCGGCGGCACAACCCCCCGGGCGCCGGTGATATCGCTTTTTGAGGATTCCAGCCAGAGCCTGCGAAGAAATCCCAGGCCCAAAGATTCCACGGACTGCACCACCCCTTTTCCGCCGCAGTGTTTGCAGGTTTCAAAGCTCATGGTTCGAATCGAGGGGCGGATCCGCTGCCGGGACATCTCCATGAGCCCGAATGTCGAGATTCGGCCGACCTTGGTCCGGGCCTTGTCGGCTTTAAGCCCGGCTTTCATGGCCTGTTCCACCTTGGCCCTGTTTTTGCGGTCCCGCATGTCGATGAAATCAATGACGATCAGGCCCCCGAAATCCCGCAGCCGAAGCTGCCGGGAGATTTCATCGGCGGCCTCCAGGTTGGACTGAAGGGCGGTCGCCTCAATGGAGCCCTTTTGCGTGGCCTTGCCGGAATTCACATCAATGGAAACCAGGGCCTCGGTCTGTTCGATAACGATGGACCCCCCGGATTTCAGCTTGACCCGGTTGTCAAAAATGGATGCGATCTGCTCCTCCAGCTGATGCCTGGTGAAGATGGGCCGGTCCGCGGTGTGCAGCTTGACGATCTTTTTAAGCTGGGGGGAGATAATGGGGATAAAATCTCGAATCTCGTTGTAGACATCCTCATTGTCCACGAGGATTTCGGTGATGTCCTCGGTAAAGTAGTCCCGAATCACGCGAAGGGCGAGGGTCCGGTCCTTGTACAGCAGGGCCGGCGCCGATGCCTTAACCCCCATTTTCTTGATATTCTGCCACAGCCGCATCAGGTAGCGAAAATCCTTTGCGATGGTGGTCTTGGTGCAGGCGGAGCCGGCGGTTCGAACGATGATGCCGAACCCCTCGGGGATACTGAGCTTGTCGACGATCTCCTTTAAACGCTTTCGTTCCTCCTCGTCCTCGATCTTGCGCGAGATGCCGTGGGTCTTTCCGCCGGGCATCAGAACGGTATGCCGTCCGGGCAGGGAGATATAGGTGGTCAGCATCGCCCCCTTGGACATGAAAGGCTCCTTGGTGACCTGAACCAGCAGCTCCTGGCCTTTTTTGATGATGTTTTTAAGGGACTGCCCGCCGGACGGGTCGTCTAACAGGTAATCGGGGTGGATCTCATGCTTTTGAAGGAACCCGTGCCGCTCGGCGCCGTAATCCACAAACACGGCCTGCAGGCTGGGCTCCACCCGGGCCACGACCGCCTTGTAGACGTTGCCGTGGGTGATCTCTCGGGATGTGGTTTCAATATGAAACTCCTCCAGGCGGTTGTCCGTGACCTTGGCGATTCGGCACTCCTCGGGGTCCACGGAATTGATGAAAATTTTACTGCTCATAACCATTTATTATTTATCCTTTTATGGATTGCCGGCGGATCGCGTCCAATGCGCCCCCTTTCGAACCCGCGACTTTGCTGAATAGCGAAAGGGATGGGCCGCCGATGCTGATGTTTTAATATGGGATTGGCGCATACAAGTCAAATCATTTCTAATTTACGCCCAGCCCGTTTTAGACCTGCCCTTGATTCAAAGTTCGAGGTTCGAAGTTCGATGTTGAATGTTCATCTTTTTGCAGTTCAGAGGCATTGTCCGGGGCTTGCTATTTGTAAAATAGTGTGGCAAAACAATCCGAAACCGGAACAGGTTTTAAAAGACCAGGCAGAAAGGGAATGTCGGCGAAAAATGGATAAGCGTTACGACCCGAAATCGATAGAGCCCAAATGGCAGGCGGTTTGGGAAGAAAAAAAGCTGTTTACGGCAAGAGAAGACCCCTCCAAAGAAAAGTATTACCTGCTGGAGATGTTCCCCTACCCCTCGGGCAAGATTCACATGGGGCATGTGCGGAACTACACCATCGGGGATGTGATCGCCCGGTATAAACGAATGCGCGGATACACCGTGCTTCATCCCATGGGATGGGACGCCTTTGGCATGCCGGCCGAAAACGCCGCCATCGCCAACAACACCCATCCGGCCGCATGGACCTATGAAAACATTCGGACCATGCGCCATCAATTGAAACAGCTCGGTTTCAGCTATGACTGGGACCGGGAGATCGCCACCTGCACGCCCGAATACTACCGGTGGGAGCAGTGGCTATTTATCCGCATGTATGAAAAAGGAATGATTCAACGAAAGGAGTCCTACGTCAACTGGTGCGAACGCTGTCACACGGTCCTGGCCAACGAGCAGGTGGAAGGCGGAGCCTGCTGGCGGTGCGGCGAACAGGTCTGCCAGAAAAAACTGTTTCAATGGTTCTTTAAAATCACCGATTATGCCGAGGACCTCCTGGAATACTGCGACAAACTTCCGGGCTGGCCGGACAAGGTGATCACCATGCAGAAAAACTGGATCGGGAAAAGCGACGGCGCCCGAATCCGATTCCCGGTCGAAGCCGCCGAAGGCGCCATAGAGGTCTTCACCACCCGGCCGGATACCCTTTTTGGTGTAACATCAATGGTTTTAGCTCCGGAGCAC
>CAZFWD010000048.1:0-23948 GCA_964522535.1 uncultured Desulfonema sp. | reverse complement strand
CAACGACAATAACGATTTTTTTGCCGGCCAGTTTTTTTTCGGAAAGCGGGTCCGCGCCGACCGGCCGGCGCAACGCGGCCCTGACGATTTCCGGCCCCTCGAATCCGGGAGTCGGCAGGGCCGCGACCGGTTCCGGCCTGATGACCTCCCAGGTGTCCGGCAGTTCCAGCGCCAAAACGGTCTCTTTCCACGGAAGTTCAATACGCATCGCTACGATGGCTACCCGGAACAGGGTTGAATGAATGAATTTCCATCCGTTTTCAAACTGCCCGACGCCGATCTTTTCAGGTGATCGCCGAAAAAAACGCGTCGGTGGTTTTCACCCATTTTTCAAAGCCTGAGGCGTCCCATTTCTGAGGATAATTGCGGTAATGGCGAAAAATTTTTCTGCCGAAAGTGGTGGCCCGGTTGAGTTTCATCAACAGGCCGGGCCGGCTGATCCCGTTTATCAGGGTTTTCACCATGGTGGGCAGGTCCGGCGCCTCAAAAACCCCGTTGATGGTGGGGGTCAGCATTTCACCGCTCATGATGTCTTTTTTCATCAAAAAGGTGATGTCCTCATGGGATAGGTCCTGCAGGATTTCCTTTAAGGCCGCGAGTGCTGCAAAATGGCTGCCGCGACCGGAAAACCATTCAAGGTTGTAGGGCCAGAGGGCGTCCAAGGTGCAGGCCCCTCTTTTTAAAGCGGCTTGAATGGTTTTTGAGGCAAGCAGCGCGCCGGTCAGGGCCCCGCCCACACCGCAGCCGGTAGTGGGAATCACCTGACCGGCCGCATCCCCCACCGCCACAAAGCCGCCCGCCGCCAGAGAATACGGGGACCGTCCCACCAGGACGATACCGCCGCCCCCGCGCAGTTCCTCATCGGTGATGGACGGTCTCTGGGCGATCATCTCCCGGATCACGGTCAGGGGATCGATTCTGCCGGGCTCTTCCCTTACGCCGCCGCCCACATCGACGACATCGCTGTGATGCAGGTGGGTCCAGAAATAACCCTTAAACGCACCGTAGCGGTAGTGATCCGTGAGATCGTCCGTTCCGGCCCGGGCTTCATCGATCCGCCGCACGGTCCGGCACGCATAGGCAAGATCGCCTCCTTTAAACTCCCGGCTAACGGCAGGCGCCCTTCGCAGGCGGGTTCGCAAACCGGAAAGGTAGCCTGTGGCGTCCACCACGACCTCGGCGGATATATCGGCGGCGGCGCCGGTTTTCATGTCCGTGACCCGTAGCCCCTTCACATGAATGTTCTCCAAATCCGCATCCGTATCGCCGATCAGGGCGTCGGCCCGGTGACCATAGAAAAATGCCGCGCCCGCCTCGGCCGCCTGTTGCGTCAGCCGGCGGTTGAGGACTTTCCGGTCCGTGGTGATGTAACGGAATTCAACGCCGTTTCTTGTGGACCCGGAGAGGTCAGGGAACCGGATCTGCAGGGATTTGACGATGTGGGGTTCAAACAGGTTGTCATCCGCTTCATGGGCTTTCACCAGCTTTCCCTGGTAGCGGGGTCCCGCCATTTTCGGAATTTCAAATCCCGCTGCGGCAAGGGCGATTTTCTCCACCGCATCGGACCAGTTGTGCCCCAGATCGCTCGGCTCCTTGCGTTCAAATACCGCCACGGGAATCTTGGCTGCGGCCAGTTCCCGGGCGAGAAGCGCTCCGCCCGGCCCGGCCCCGGCGATGACCACCGGGTAGCTGCTTTGCATGTTCATGCGGGTATCTCCTGACATCGATTTGAATCAAAATGATAAAACCGGATCGAAAATGTTTGGAACCGGATGACGAAATAGGATAAATTAAAGCGCATGCGCCGGTCAATAAAATATTCGATGCACACGGCGGCAGGTTTTTTGCCTTTGTTTTCCGCCGAAGGGGGGTTGAAGCCCGATAAAACGTCACGAGGCAGCCTATGATGACCGATTTTGATCTGCTTCAAAAAACCGAACTAAAAATCAACAACATCTATCTCAATAACGCAAATCTCACCGATATCGGCGCAACGGTGGCCGCCGTACTCGGACTGGCGCAGAATGAGGTGCTGGTGGTGGATTACAAAAACGGCTCCCTGGTTCTGGACATCCTCAACAGCTGCGTCAATGCCTACAAAATTGTTGGAAAAAAAAAGCCCTTGCTTGAAAGTTTAGGCGCATTGCCGGGTGTGTCCCTATCGAATAAAACCGCTGTGGTTTCAGACGGCATGCTCGGATGGATTGCATTGGATGAAGGGCCGGCCATCGATGCCCTGCGGCAAAGCGAAAGAATGGTGCCAAAAATTCTGGACAGGGTCGCAAAACGGGTGATGGCTTTTTCATCCGGCGCGGAAGTGGCGAATGGGGAAATTGAAGATACCAATACCCCGAGTATCATAAATTGCCTGACACAGGAAGGGTATACGGTCTCCAAGGGAGAAGCGTTAAAAGACAACAAACGGTTTATCGCTGCAAAATTGCGAGAAGCCGCAGAGCTGGGCGGGTACGGCGTCATTATTACGACCGGCGGCGTCGGTGCCGAGGATAAGGATTGCACGGTGGAAGCGATTCAAAGCTTGGACCCGGAAGCCGCAACCCCCTATATCTGCCATTTTAAAATCGGAACCGGCAGACATGTTAAGGACGGCGTGAAAATTGCAGTAGGACGGTATAACGACACGCTGATGATCGCGCTGCCCGGCCCCAATGATGAAGTGAAAGCAAGCCTGGGACCGATCATCGAGGGTCTGAAAAAAGGAATGAAAAAAAGGGAACTGGCTGAACGCGTCGCCGCAAACCTGAGGCGTATCCTGCGCGAAAAAATGAAACACCTGAACAGGAGGCCGTTTGCATGAGGGTTGTCAATTATATGGCTCAAATTGATGAAAGCCGATGCACCGGGTGTAGCCGTTGCGAAATCGTCTGCCCTTCAGCCGCGATCATGGTCATCGATAATATCGCGAAGGTGGATGAATCCAGGTGTCTGGCCTGCACCAAATGCTGGCACTTGTGTCCGGCGTACGCCGTCACAATGGTGCCCCGGCCGGAGGAACTGTTTGTCGGCGTCGATTTCGAAGAGGTAGATCAGGATGCCATTGAAAAGCTCTGCAAAAAAGCCCATCTTTTCCCGGAACAGTTCGTTTGCGCCTGCACCCTGACGCTTGCCCGAGAGGTGGCGGCCGCCATTATAAAAGGGGCGAAAACGCCTGAAGAAATAACCGCCATGACGGGCGCCCGCTCCGGATGCGCCATATACTGCATGGCCCCCATCTTACGTATGCTCAAAGCCCATGGCGTGGATATCAAACCGCCTTCAAATCATCGCTGGTATGATGTTTCGCTGTCCTTATGGGACGTTCCTGAAAAGATTGCCGAAAAATATCCCGAATATTATCTCAATGAGGATAAAAAAGAGTTTTATGGGTAACCCAAACAAATTTTCAAAGCGCCTTTTGTCATAAGGAGATAAAGGTCATGGTTCTCTCCCCGGCGATTGCTCAAACCGTCATGCCGTCCGCCCTTTGTCCGGCGCCCCAAATGAGAGCCTCCGATCTGCCGGATATCGTGTCGATAAAAATCAACGACCTGTTTCCGGAAATACCCCGGGGGTTTCTTCATAACGAGGGCCTCGACGTCATCCGCAAAGAAACTGAAAAAACCTTATCGCGAATCGATATGCGCATGATCCGGCCCGATCATCGTGTGAATATCCTCTGTTCGGAGCACGGATTCTACCTTCTTGAGGGCAAGCACTACTGTGAAATGCTCAAAACCATAAAAAAAGTCGTTCAGGAAAAAACAGGATGCCGTCACATCCGGTTAAGGCTTTCCGCAGGCATGGGCTCCCGGGAGTCGGATGAAATCATCAGGTATTTTAATCTCAAAGAACACTTCATGGGAGAGGTTCGCGCCATCAGCGCCTTTGATCAGGGAATCCCCATTGAAACCGAAATCGGCACACTATACGGACTGGCCGGCGCTTATAACGCGGACTGGATCATTCATGCCGGGCATGATGAACCCCGCGACCTGTATTTCTACCGCATGGTCGACCGCCTGTTGAAAGCCTTTGTGATGTCGTATGCAAGGTTTGAAACCCGGTCGCTGTATCACGGCAATTTTGGAAACCGCAGCTGCACGTTTCTTCAGCGCGCGATGTTTGATTCGCCCTTTGTACAAAAAAAATTCGCGTTCGGCTGCTTTCTGAGGCTGACGCCAGCCGGAATCACCGGGGTGGACGCCTCAAGGGATCTATACTTTTTGGGTAAAAAGATTACCGCCGATCTGCTTCGGGATTACGGAAAAATGCTTCGTCTGTTTTCTGAAATCGAACAGTGCATCGCGCTGCTCGACGGCGGTCGTTATGCCTATTATATACACGCCGGGGGTATCGTGTTCGGCTGCTTGGAAAACGCCGCCTACGACGCCTTTGACCTTTCGAAACCGGCGGCGCTGGGCTACTTCGACATGCTGGGGAAAATGGCCAAGGGCGAGCATGAAAAAATGGACCGCATCATGTTTGTCAACCCGGCGATTAAAGCCGTTGTCGTAAATCAGGCATGGCCGGGAATCCCCATGGCCGGCCTGACGATGGATGTGCCGACGATTGTCGTAGGGAAAAAACTTGTTGAAACAATGAAAATGGATGCCGCAAACCCGTCGTTTATGGATTTGTCGGAATCCGCCGATACCCTTGAACAGGCCATGTCCAATGCAAAAGCAAAAGCGAAAACCGATAAGGTCCTGGTTTTTGATGGAAGCTTCGGTTACGTCAACCTCAGCCCTTCGCTGGCCGATGAGCTGATTCAAAAAGCCCCGGCTGTCAGAAAACAGGTGGAAGAACACTTTCTGCCTTTATGGTTGCAACAAAGAGGCATTGCCCCGGAAATCAGGTAACCCGGCCTCCATGCGCCAAAAAATAGAAAAAAAATGATAGATATTCGAGATCAGATTTTCAAAAAAATTATAAACACACAGATCACCGCAAGTATTATCGCCGTTGAGAAGGGTGTGATCGCCGGAAGCCTATCCGCCAGAAAAGAAGCGAAAAATCTGGGATTATCCGTTTTACATTGGCTGGATGACGCCTCTTCCGTGAAGAAGGGGGACACCATTGCCCGTTTCACGGGCACGCCGAAACAGATCGCCGCGGCCGAAGAGATCCTGATGGGACACATGGCAAAGCCCTCAGGCATCGCTACCGCTGCGAAAAAATTTGTAAATAAAGCGGGGGCTCGCCCTAAAATCGTGAGCGGCGCATGGAAAAAAATGCCCATCCTCCTCAAAGGCATGATCCGGTCGGCAGTCGCTGCCGGAGGCGCAGCCACACGCATCTGCGAGACGCCCTTTATCTACCTGGACAAAAATTACATTAAAATGCTGGGGGGGATCGCATCAAGCCTTCGCGCGACCGAGGGTATGCGCGATCGAAAACGCGTCGTTCAGATTCATGGTTATTACAAAGATATCGCCTCCGAGGCGTGCGAGGCGGCGGAAAACGGCGCCGACATGATATTTATTGATACGGGCGACATCAACGCGGCCAAAAAGGTGATAGACGCATTAACCGCCCGGCAATTAAGGCAAAAGGTCTCCGTGGTCTTTGCCGGAGGGATCCGGTTCGAGGACCTGGACCCGCTTAAATCCCTTGATATCGATATTCTGGATGTGGGACGGGCGATCCTTGACGCCCCGCTTCTGGATATGCGAATGGAGGTAGAGGATATGTGAACAAACCAAAATCGACCGTTTAAACATCCCTCCATCTCTTAAACAGAACCGACCTCCCCCATTGCCATCAGCAACACATCAAAAAAAATCACGGATCGGTATTCGGGTCAAAATAACCTTTACAAAATTTTACAAAATATTTACATTGACATTTACTTAATTCAGCCATATGATCTGATAAACTCCAAAAAATGGGGGTGGTTATGCAATTATCATTAACCCCAAAACAAAAGCGGCTGATGGCGTATCTTCAGCGGCAGGTGTCGGAAAAAGGGATATTCCCGTCGCTGCGACAGGCGGCCCTTGATTTGGGAATCAGTCATACCGCCGTGGCGCAAATGCTGAAGCTTCTGGAAAAAAAAGAGCGGATCAAACGCGAGGGCCGTTATCAGCGGATGGTCTATCTCATGAATCCCGTTCAGCAGACCCTGGGCGTTCACCGGTGGAAAGAGGTGCCGGTGATCGGCAAAATCACCGCCGGTCTGCCCATATATGCCCAGCAGGAATGGACCGGCAGCATTGTCATTGATTCCGATGTTTACCGAGGAAACAACCTGTTTGCGCTGTATGTCGCCGGGGACTCCATGATCAACGCGGGCATCTTAAACGGCGATCTGGCGATTTGCGAACCCCGCCAGTATGCCGATAATGGCGAGATCGTCGTGGCCCTGATCCATCAGGAAGAGGCCACCATCAAACGGTTTTTTATTCAAGACGGCCGCATCCTGCTTCAGCCGGAAAACCCGGATTACCCCACCATGCAATATCATTTTGATGAGGTCCTGGTGCAGGGCAAGGTGATCGGCATTCACCGCGGCCCGGAAGTCATGCAACGTTTAAACCCTTGACGACGGTTTTTCCAGACCGCCGGGTGCTTGTCGGCACCGGCGAGGACACATATAAGAAATGGCTTCCCTTCCCTACACCATCCCGTCTTCATTGATCCGATCTGAATTGTTCAGGCTGCGCTGTCCCCGGCATGTCGTGCATTTAAACATCGTGGATTTTGCCGTGGCGGTGGAACGGCGGTTGGATCATCGCTTGAAGGACCGCCCGGTCATCATCGCGCCTGCACCATCCGCCCGCGCCGTAGTTTACGACATGAGCGAGGAAGCCTTTCGCGCCGGGGTGCGCAAGCAGATGCCGCTGACAAAAGCCGTCCGCCGCTGCCGGGACGCGACTGTCGTGCCCCCGCATCCGGATCGGTATGAACGGGCCATGGGCGGTATTCTTCAAGAAGTGCTGCCATACTCTCCATTGATTGAGGCGGGAGAACGCGACGGCCATGTGTTTATCGACACCACCGGCACCAGCCGCCTTTTCGGGCCGCCCATCGACGTAGCCCGGCGCATGTATCGCCGAATTAAAGAAAGCCTTGAGTTCGCGCCGGTATGGTCGGTCGCGCCCAACAAGCTGGTCTCCAAGGTGGCAACCCGCCTGGTCAAGCCGATGGGCGAATACGTTGTCGAGGAAGGAGAAGAAACCGCTTTTCTGGCACCGTTGTCCCTGTATTTACTGCCCGGCATTGAAAAAGAGGACCTGCTCCGGTTCAAGGCGCTGAACCTGGGATTTGTGCATCAGGTTGCCCGTTTAACCATAGATCAACTGAGCGTCCCTTTCGGAAAACGCGCCGGGTTTGTTTTCGACGCGGTGCGGGGGATCGATCCGTCGCCGGTCCTGGCAGCGGATCAAAAACCGCCCAGTATCGTCGCGGGTCACGCATTTAATGAGGATACCAATGCGATTGAACCCGTCGAGGGCGCGGCATATCAGCTGGTGGAAAAAATAGGTGCTGACCTGCGACAACAGCGCAAAGCCGCCCGCATGTTAGCAGTCGTGATCGATTATTCCGACGGGGTGCGGCGCACCCGCCAAATGCAGGTCCGCCCCCCGTCATCAAATGATATCGCTCTTTTTCAAACCGCCCGATCCGTCCTTTACATGGCCTGGACCCGGCGCGTGCGGTTGCGCCATATCCGCCTGATCTGCGCAAAACCGGTTTTCCCGCCGGCCCAGATGGATCTCTTTGCCGATCCGGTTCAACGAAAACATGAGGCCCTGATTGCGGCCGTAGACCGTATTCGGGAGCGGTTCGGCCGGGACATGATTCATATAGGCCGCACCCTGGCGTCATCGAATGTTCTGCCATGATTCCCCTGACGGTTCGATCCGGTTATTCCCTGATGTGGGGGACCTGCCCGATCAAAACGCTGTGCGGTCATGCCCGCCGGCTCGGATATACCCGGCTTGCCCTGACGGACACGGATAACCTTTACGGGCTCTGGCCTTTTCTGGCGGCCTGTGAACAGGAAGGCATTCGGCCGATTATCGGCGCCGAGATCACGGATAAAACAACACCCCGCCGCGCCGTTTGCCTGGTAAAAAACAGGAAAGGATACGGCCATCTCTGCCGCATTTTGACCCGTCGCCATACCGATAATGACTTTGATCTGAAATCATCCATTGCTTCCCTTTCCGGCGGCCTGAGAGTGCTCACCACCAGCCCGGATCTGCTCTTTGCCTGGCATGAAGCCGGCGTGGATGTTTTTGCGGCCATGCCCCGCCATCCCTTGTCCGTTACCCATCCCCTGCGCCGCGTCGCAAAACGCATCGGGGTCCCGGTCGTGGCGACCCCCGGCAGTTTTTTCATTCATCCCGACGGGTTTGCCGTTCACCGGGTGCTGCGGGCCATTTGCGGCAACACCACCCTCGCCCGGCTTAAACCTGAGGATACGGCGCTCCCGGACGCCTGGCTTCACTCACCGGAAGCCTATCATCAGCGTTTCGCGGTTTGCCCGGAAGCGGTTGCAAACACCCATGCCCTGTCGGAACGCCTCGATTTTACTCGGCCGGATTTCGGTACGGTATTGCCGCCTTACAAAACCGACACCCCCGATCAGGCGGCCGCCCGGTTGCGCCGGGCGGCCTATGCGGGCGCCCGTCATCGCTACGGCGAGTTATCCAAATCCGTGATGGAACGTCTGGAGCATGAGCTTGCAATCATCACGGCAATGGGGTTTGCCACCTATTTTCTGATCGTCTCAGACATCGTCGCAGAAAGCCCCCGCACCTGCGGCCGAGGGTCCGGAGCCGCCTCCCTGGTGGCCTATTGCCTGAAGATTACCAATGTCTGCCCCATCAAGCATAACCTGTACTTTGAAAGATTTTTAAACCCCGGCCGCAAAGACCCGCCCGACATTGACGTGGACTTCGCCTGGGACGAACGCGATCGCGTGATTGAAAAAATCCTGGCACGCCATCAAGGGCATGCCGCCATGGTCTCCAATCATGTCTGTTTCCAGCCCCGCATGGCCTTGCGGGAAACCGCCAAGGTCTTCGGCATGCCCGAGGGCGAGATCAACCGGATCGCAAAACGCCTGCCCTGGTTCTGGCACGCGGAGGATTCCGATCAAAGCCTTTTAGACCACATCACCTCCCTGCCGCAGATGCGGAATGTTGATTTTCCCGAGCCCTGGCCCGAAATATTATCCATTGCCCAGCGGATGATCGGGCTGCCGCGATACCTTTCGGTCCACCCCGGCGGCGTCGTGATCACGCCGGGGCCGATCGACACCTATGTGCCGGTTCAGAAGGCGCCAAAAGGCGTGCCGATCCTTCAATGGGAAAAGGACGCCGCCGAAGACGCCGGACTGGTGAAGATCGACCTTCTCGGCAACCGGAGTCTGGGCGTGGTCCGGGACGCCATCGCCAACATACGGGAAAACAGGAGTGAATTTGATGAACGCGCCTGGGAACCGGAAGACGACCCTTCCACGCAACAGACCATTGCTCAAGGCCGCACCATGGGGTGCTTTTATATTGAAAGCCCGGCCATGCGGCTGTTGCAGCAGAAAACCGGGGTGGGTGATTTTGAGCACCTGACCATTCACTCCTCCATCATTCGGCCCGCCGCCAACGAGGTCATCGAGGAGTATATTCGCCGGCTTCACGGCGGAGCCTGGAGGCCGATCCATCCCCTGCTCTTAGACGTGCTTGGGGAAACCTTCGGCCTGATGGTGTACCAGGAGGATGTTTCCCGGGTCGCGGTGAAAATCGCCGGATTTTCCCACGCGGAGGCGGACGCGCTGCGCAAAATCATGTCCAAAAAAGACCGGGCGCATCAGCTTCAGGACTATTCGAAGCGGTTCATCAAAGGCGCCCGATTCAAAGGGGTTTCCGATGAACAGATTAAAAAAATCTGGCGGATGATCATGAGCTTCAACGGGTATTCCTTTTGCAAACCCCACAGCGCCTCCTATGCCCGAGTGTCTTTTCAGGCGGCCTATCTGAAGGTGCATTTTCCCGCCGAATTCATGGCGGCCGTGGTCAGCAACCAGGGAGGGTTTTATTCCGCTTTTGCCTATGTCTCTGAAGCAAAACGCCTGGGCATCACCCTCCTGCCCCCGGATGCGGCCGAAAGCCGAATCCCCTGGACAGGCTGGGGGCGCTTTATGCGGGTGGGGTTTCTCTCCATCAAAGGATTATCGGCCGATACCCAGGCCCGGATCATCGCACAACGGGAAAAAGCCGCTTTTATAAACCTCACCGATTTTTTGAATCGGGTGCAGCCGAATGAAAATGAGGCAAGGGCATTGATCTACAGCGGAGCGCTGGACCGGTTTGATTCCCGAAAGCACCGCGCCGCGCTGACATGGAAATTTTCCGCCTGGAAAAAGGCCCGGTCCCGAAAAGACAACAGCCCTTCCCTGTTTGAAGTTTCTCTTTTCAAGACCGCGCCGGATTTGCCGGAGGATGATCCGCGGGAGCGACTGCGGCAGGAATTTATGGTGCTCGGTTTTTTATGCGACCGCCATCCCATGACGCTGTTTGAGGATTCATTAAAAAACCTGAAGACCATCAAAATTCAAGATGTCCTCAGAAACCCCGGGCGTCGCGTGCAAACCGCCGGATGGCTCATCACCGGCAAAACCGTGTTGACGCGAAAAGGCGATCCCATGAAATTTATTACCTTTGAGGATGAAACCGGAATCCTGGAAACCACCTTTTTTCCCAAAACCTATCACCGTTTCTGTCATATTTTGGATGACGGGCATCCCTATCTGATCTCCGGAAAAGTGACAAAAGAGTGGGGGGCCGTCACCCTCATCGTTGATTCAGTCAAATTGTTGAATTGAAAAGGCCAACAAATGGCTCTGGATTTTTTAAAAAGAGTGCGTTACGATTCAAATTGATTTGAACATTTGATGATGCCCTTAAAAACCCCAACAAAATTTTATGGAGACGCCATGTCTCGAAACAGAAAAATTATACTCATCGTCGCAGCCCTGCTTGCTCTGTATGCCCTTATCGGGTTTGTCGTTGTTCCCTGGATTCTTGAATCCATGGTTCCTGAAAAACTGTCCGTGGCCTTAAACCGGCCGGTGAGCGTTGAAAACATCCGCTTAAACCCCTTTGCCCTGACCGCCGGGGTGGAGGGGCTGGACATTCGCGATAAAACCGGAAACGCCCCGTTTGTCTCCTTTGAGGAGGCGTTTGTCAACATCCAGACCCTTTCCCTGTTTAAACTGGCCCTGGTGGTCAAGGAGGCGCGGTTGGTCAAACCGGCCGTCCATATCGTGAGGACGGATCAAACCGAATTTAATTTTTCCGATCTGATTCCGGAAAAAAAATTCGAATCCACGCCTCCTTCGCCCGAAACACCAAAAAAGCCCTTTATGTTTTCCATTTCAAACATCGCCATTGTCGAGGGAAAAATTTCATTTCAGGACACCCTGGTGCAAAAAAGCCATGTGCTGTCCGCCCTCAATTTTACCCTGCCCCACATCTCCAACTTTGAAAAACACATCGAAACATTTTCCGAGCCCTTGTTGACCGCTGAGTTCAATGCGGCCGACATCTCAATCGATACCGATACCAAGCCCTTTCACGACACTTTAAAAACCATCATCGACCTGAAAATCACCGGTTTGGAAATCCCCTACTATTTTGCCTATGTTCCGAAAGACAAAGTAAACTTTGATATCCACAACGGCCGTCTGGATGTAACGGCTAAAATTTTGTATTCAAAGGCGAAGGCCGGATCCGATGTGACGGTTTCCGGAGCGATTGGTCTGGCAGGCCTTGAAATCCTTGACCGGGCCGGCGGACCGGTAATCACCCTGCCCGGCCTTCAGGTGGACGTGGCCCCTTCCCGGCCCCTGGAAAACCGGCTCTCACTCGCGCAGGTAAAAATTCAGGCTCCGGAGCTTTTTGTTTCAAGGGCCGCTGACGGCGTCATCAGCCTGACGACGCTCACGCCGGTTTCCGATCCGGTCTCAGAACCCCCCGCCAGCCCTGAAACCAAACCGGAGCCCGAAAAGACCGCATCGGAAAGCCCGTTTGTTTTAGAAATCCATGAGCTTGTTCTGGATTCCGGAAAACTCGCGTTTACCGATCATGCCGCAACAACTCCGGACGCCTCTCCTACGGCACTGTCCGTAAATGACTTAAAAATCCATCTGTCAGAGTTTTCCACCGAACCCGGAAAAACCGCCGCCTATGATATTCATGCTCAAATCAACGGGGAAGCGCCCATCTCCCTTGCCGGCACCCTGGGGACCTCTCCCCTGAGCGTGGAATCGGATTTCAGCATCAAAGGCGTAAAACTCGCCTGGGGCCAGCCCTATGTTCCGGAAACCATTTCCCTTGTTATTACGGACGGAAAATTTTCAGCTACGGGCCATGCCGGTGTGCGCGCTGCCGATACTGAAGCGTTCCAGGCAACAGTCTCCGGAAAAACAGAAATTACGGACTTTGATTCCGTGGATGTCTCCCGGAATGAAAGGTTCGTGTCCTGGCGCGCCTTTTCCATAAACGGCATAAACATCTCCACCTCTCCGTTAAAAATCCACTTAGATCAGATCCGGCTTGCGGAACTTAAAAACCAGGTGGTTTTGTTTGAGGACGGCGCGTCCAACATTCAAAAAATTTTTACCGCCTCCGCATCTTCGGAAAAAATCCAGACACCCCCACCTGCCGTCGAAGCCCCGCAGACTGCACCCGAAGAGCCGGTGCCGCCGATCTCCATCGGTGAGGTGCTGCTTGAAAACTGTGAGTTCGCGTTTATCGACCAAAGCATCCGGCCGCATTTTTCCACCCGGCTGGACCTTACGGAACTACGGATCACCGGACTGACATCCGAGGATTTTCAGACCGCCGTCCTGACGGCAAAAGGCGCGATCGACAACCACGCCCCCTTAACCATCGAAGGCTCTCTCAACCCTTTAAAAAAAGACCCATTTCTGGATCTCGCCGTGGATATGTCCAACATGGAGCTCAGCACTCTGTCCCCGTACACCGGGACCTATATCGGCCGGGCCATCGCCAAAGGAAAGCTCAGCACGGAACTTTCCTATAAAATCGAAAACAAAGCCTTAAACGCTCAAAATCGGGTGCTGCTGGATCAGTTCACCCTGGGACAGACGGTTGAAAGCAAAGACGCCCTCAACCTGCCGGTGGGCCTGGCTGTTTCCCTGCTCAAGGACCGGGAAGGGAAAATTCAAGTGGACCTGCCGATCTCCGGCCGGACCGATGATCCGGAATTCAAATTCGGCAAAGCCCTGCTCAAAACCTTGACCAACCTCATCGTCAAGGCCGCCGCCTCTCCCTTTGATCTGGTCGCTTCGGTGGTCAGCGGCGGAGAGGAACTCCGCTACATTGAATTTGAACCCGCCGCTATCGCCATCACTGCTTCAGCCGATGAAAAGCTCTCGGCCATCGCCAAACTGCTCTACGAGCGTCCGGGTCTGAACCTCGACATCGCCGGCTACATCGACCCAAAAGCCGACCGGGAGGGCCTTCGCCAACGGATGCTGGATCGGAAGTTGAAAATCCGCTACCTGGGAAAAGATGCTTCAAAAGACCTGGCCCAAATCGATGCGATCGTTGTGCCTTCGGACCGTTATCCGGTACTGATGAAACAGATCTACACCGAAGCGCTTTCGGCCGATCCGGAAAAAAAAGAGACAATGAAACCGGCGAATGATCCGAGCCTGACGGTCGAGGAAATGGCAGCTGCGATCCTCAGTGAAATCTCCGTCCCGGACGCGGAGCTTCGTCTACTGGCCCAGGAGCGGAGCCGGGCCGTGAAAGACCAGCTGCTGGCCGACGGCAAAATCTCTCCGGATCGGATTTTCATATCCGAACCGGAGACCCTTTCCCCCTCAGGAAACGACGCATTCAAAGCCGCCCGGGTGGAACTCAACCTGCGGTAAGCGGCATCACACGATATAACCATTCGGGAGGCATTTTATGATTGAAGAAATCACCGCAACCGACCTTAACACCGATCAATTCATCACCGAAAAAGTCGCGGAAATTAAATCCACGGTCGGGGCCGGCATGGCGATCAATGCCCTGTCGGGCGGCGTGGATTCATCCACGGTCACCATGCTGGGGCATCGCGCCCTGGGCGATCGCCTGAAAACCGTGTTTATCGACAATGGTCTGATGCGTGAAGCCGAACCCGCGCAGGTCGCGGGGTTCTTTCGCGATCTGGGTGTGGCGGTGGAGGTTGTCGATGCGAAAGATGAGTTCTTTGCCGCCCTCAGGGGAATCACGGACCCTGAAGAAAAACGCGAGGCCATTACCCAGACATTTTACAGGCAGGTCTTCGGCCGCATCATTCGGCAAAGCGGGGCGAAATTTCTGCTCCAGGGCACCATTCTGACAGATGTGGACGAGACCGTCGCCGGAATCAAGCGGCAGCACAACGTGTTTGAACAGCTCGGCATCGACCCGCAGGAGGCCTTCGGCTATCGGATCATCGAACCGCTCATTCAGCTTCGCAAGGACGGGGTCCGAATGGTCGGCAAGGCCCTCGGTCTTCCCTCTGAGCTGTTTGAGCGAATCCCGTTTCCAGGTCCGGCGCTGGCGGCGCGCGTGATCGGTGAGGCGACTCCGGAGCGCATCGAAACCGTGCGCAGGGCCACATCCATTGTCGAACGCGCGCTTTCGGGAACCGGCGCGTTCCAGTACATGGCGATCCTTCATGAGGACCGGGTCACCGGTGTGCGGGACGGAAAACGGGAGTTCGGGATGCAGATCGAGGTGCGCTGCTGGGACAGCATCGATGCCAGAACAGCGGCGCCCACAAAAATTCCGCTTGAACAACTCGAAACGCTTGCCGATGAACTGACGGCCCGAGTGCCCGGTGTCGTGAGCGTCACCTACAACATTACCCAAAAGCCGCCCTCAACCATGGAGGCCATATAAAGGAAAATTCATGCACCCGCTCATCGCCGACCTGATCAAAGACGGGCCGGTCCTGACCGACGGGTCCTGGGGCACCCAGATCATGAAAAGGGGCCTTAAACCGGGCGAGTCGCCGGACACCTGGAACCTCACCCACCCGGACAAGGTCGCGGAGGTGGCCCGGGCCTATGTGAAGGCCGGAAGCCGGGTCATTCTCACCAACACCTTCGGCGCCAACCGGTTTGTGCTCGGCAAGTTCGGCCTGGTGGACAAGGTCGCTGAAATCAATATCGCGGGGGTGGCGATCTCGAAAAAGGCCGCCGGCTCCCGGGCCTGTGTTTTCGCCTCCGTGGGCCCCAGCGGCAAGCTGCTGGCGACCCGGAGCGTCACCGAAGAAGAGCTTGCCCGCGGCTTTGAGGAACAGGTCCGCGCCATCGCTCAGGCAGGCCCTGACGCCATCCTGATCGAAACTATGATGGATCTGGCCGAGGCCCGCATCGCCGCCGCCGCCGCCCTTCAAACCGGGCTACCGGTCATCGCCTGCCTGGTCTATGATGCGGGAAAACACAAAGACCGCACCATGCTGGGAAACACCCCGGAACATGCCGCAGCGGTATTTTCGGAAATGGGGGTGGACGGCATCGGCGCAAACTGCGGTCAGGGGATCGAAGGGTTCATCCCCATCTGCCGCCGGCTAAGTGCCGCCGCAGGCCTTCCTCTGTGGGTAAAGCCAAACGCCGGGCTTCCCGAGCGGGTAAACGGACAAACCGTCTACCGCACCACACCCGAAGAATTCGCCGCCTTCGTCCCCGAACTTGTCAATGCCGGAGCCAACTTTATCGGCGGCTGCTGCGGAACCGACGAGGCGTTTGTGCGAGCCATCGGACTGGCACTGAAAACCTCTTGAACAAGGAGTCCCCATGCACCCCATTGAACGCGTAATCAACGCACTGGAAGGCAAGCCCACTGACCGGGTCCCCACCTTCTGCGCCATGGTGGAGGATAGAACTTTCAATGAGGTTCTGGGAAAACCGCTCATCTCCCAGGAATGGCTCATGACCAATCCGGCGGCCCGGTTTCTTTTGGACCGGCTAAGCCCTCGAATGATCAAACCTTTTTTTCAGGCCGAGTTGAACCGCGCTCTGGAAAAGCGGATTCGGGCGCAGGTGGAACTGGGGTTTGACTCGGTCTGGGCCATTTTAGATGACACCTTTACAGTGCTCGATCACACCACCATGGTGCGTTTCAGCGGGTCGGTGTTTAATATTCAGCCCGACGGGTACGGAAACATGACCTACATGTACCGCTGTCCGGGCATCACGAGCCGGGAAGAGTTCGAAGCCTGGCCGTACTGGCCCGATGCCGACGATCTATCCCATCGCACCTACACCTTCTTTAAAAAAATAGTGTCCAGATACGGCCAGCGCACCTGTCTCTTCGGCCAGGGACCGGCTTACGGCATCCAGGAATCCCTGCTCTGGGCCATCGGGTTTGAGCGGATGCCCCTGTGGATCCGCCGAGAAAAGGACCTAGTGAAACGATATATCGATCTTAACGAGGAGATCTGCCTCAAGACCAGCATGGCCCTGCTGGACGCGGGGGTTCCTGTAATCATTCAGACCGATGACTTCGCCTTTAAAAGCGGGCCCTTCATGAACCCCAAACTCGTCGACGAGGTTTTTGGGCCGTCCTACCGCAGACTCATCAAGGCGGTTCACGATCGCGGGGGTAAATACGTGCTCCACTCCTGCGGGGACAACACCCTGCTCTTTGATACCTTCATCTCTTGGGGGGTGGACGGGCTTCACGCTTATGAGCGCACCTCCAACGTGGATATCTTCAAGGAAAAAAAGATCCATGGCGATCAGGTGACCATTGTCGGCGGCGTGGGGGTGGACTACCTGCTGACCGACCGCTCCACTGACGCGGAGGTGGACAACGAGGTCAAAACCCTTATTCGGGAGCTCGGCCCCGGCGGCCGGTTCATCATCGCGCCGGTGCACAGCCTGAGCTCCATACCGGCGCATAAACTGAAGGTCATGGTGGACGCGGTGGCCCGTTACGGGGCCTACCCCATCTCCGTTTCATAATACCGGATCAAAGGAGGCAGCACGATGAACGAATCCCTCGCGGCCGTATCCAGGGCCATCGACGAACTCAACCTCGACGCCATCGCCCCCCTCGTGGATGCCTGCCTTAAAGAGGGCCTTTCCCCCGAGGAGGTCATTGAAAAAGGCATCAGCAAGGGGCTGGAGATTGTCGGCAAAAAATTTGAGGAAGGGGACTTTTTCCTGGCCGACCTGATCATGGCCGGAGAGGTCGTCAAGGAGGTCATGCCCCTCCTTGAGGCGAAAATGAACCGCTCAGGGGCGGGCCGCAAGGGCAAGGTGATCCTGGCGACGGTGGCCGGAGACATCCATGAAATCGGCAAAAATATCGTCGGCATGATCCTGTCCGCCAACGGATTTGAGGTCATTGATCTGGGGGTGGATGTGCCGGCGCAAAAAATCATGAGCACGGCAAAAACCAGCGGGGCCAGGCTGATCGGGCTCTCCGCCCTGCTCACCACCATGGTGGGCAGCATCAAGGATGTGGTGGAGTCAGCCGCTGCCGCGGGGATGAGGGATCAGGTGAAAATCGTCATCGGCGGCGCCTGCACCTCCCAGAACCTGTGCGCCGAAATGGGGGCCGACGCCTACGGAGAGACCGCCATCGACGCTCTGCGCCTGTTTACCGCTTACGCCGCGCCCGTTTCAGCGGATTCGAGCGTATCCCCCGCTTTCGGCCCATAACCCGAATGGACCAGCCGGTCATCACCCTTCTTCCTTCGGGAGCGCGCCGAAGTTTTGCTTCGAGCACCCTGCTTGCGGATGCCCTTTTCGACATGGGGGTGGCCTTAAAAACTCCCTGCGGCGGTAAGGGGATCTGCGGCAAATGCCGGGTGCACGTAAAGGGGAAATCCAAAGGCGTCCTTGCCTGCCAAACACGCATCACGCAGAATCTTTCGGTTTATGCTTATCCCCAAAGCCCTGAACTGAATTTTCCCGGCCTGCGCCTTGAGCCGGGCGCAAAGCTTGCAGCGGCCGTGGACATCGGCACCACAACGGTGAAAATCGCCCTGGTGGATATCGCGGGTGGATCGTCATTTGAGGTTGCATCTTTTCTCAATCCTCAACGAAGATACGGACACGATGTGATCTCCCGCATTGCCTCATCCCGAAACCCCGATGTGTTCGCCGCCATGGGCGGGCTGATTCGAAAAGCCGTTCGCCTTCGACTGGAAAACGTATTGAGCGCTTGCGGCCGACCCATAGACAGCCTGGAGCGCATCGTCTTCTCGGGCAATACCACCATGCTTTATTCGCTTTTCGGCCTTGATGTGCAACCCCTGGGCAGATCCCCTTACGCGGCCCCCACTCGGGATTTTACCCAGGGAACGCCCGAGGCTATCGGATTTCCTGAATACGGCGCAAGCCGCATTCAGGCCCTGCCCGTTCTCAGTGCGTTTATCGGCGGAGACCTCATGGGCGGGCTGACCCTTTGCCGCCGGATGGGAGAGGAAAAAGGGGTGTTCTTCGTCGATCTGGGCACCAACGGCGAGCTCTTTGTCATCGACAAACACGGCCGCATCTTTGCGACCTCCTGCGCCATGGGTCCGGCGCTTGAGGGGATGAACATCTCCTGGGGCATGACGGCCGAAGAAGGCGCCATCACCCATATTCACGAAACGCAAAACAAAATCACCTATGACATTATCGGCCCGGGCGAGCCCGTGGGCATCAGCGGAACCGCCCTTATCGACCTGATGGCCATTCTTCTAAACATGGGGATCGTCTCCGTGACCGGGGCATTCTCCAAAAACATAGAATCTATGGACCTGCCCGCCCCCTTTGAACCCATTTACGGGGAACCCCCCCGTGCGCTGAGGCTGACGGGATCCATTCGACTGACCCAGAAGGACATTCGAAACCTTCAGCTCGCCAAGGCCGCAACCCTTTCCGCCGCCTGCTTTCTGCTGGATGCGGCGAAACTGAATCAGAAGGATATTCATCGGGTGTATGTGGCTGGCGCTTTAGGGGAACATGTGGATCTGGAAAACTTCAAACGCCTGGGCTTTCTTCCGGAATTTTCCAACGCCCAATGGGAATTTATCGGCAACACCAGCCTCAAGGCGGCTGAGCAGGCCTGCCTGGATTCCGGTTTTATAAAAGAAGCGGCAACATTGCGGGATCACACTCGGGAGATAGTGCTCTCCTCCCAGAAGCGGTTCCAGGAGGTGTTCTTACAATCCATCAATTTTCCTTAAAGGTTAGCCATGGATTTGATCCTTCTCGATAAAATCCCTTTCCATGCAACCGAGCCCGAGCTTATGCAACTGCTGCGCATTCGACCGGGGACACGTCACGCATCGGATTTTTCATCGGTCTTCACCCAGGCCAGAGCTTTGGCGCGTCCCATGGCGGCATTCGGCGTGGCGGAATCCAAAAGCCTCGGCGAAGACACCGTGGAGATCGACGGGGTGCGTTTTCAAAGCCGGGTGCTTCGGGTCAACATAGATAAGGTTGGGGTCGTGTTTCCGTATATCGCCACCTGCGGAACCGAGCTGGAACGCTGGTCTGAGAGCATGACAGGGACGCTGCAAAAATTCTGGGCGGACGCCCTTATGCTCACGGCCCTGGGATGCGCGGTCAACGCGCTTGAATCCCATCTGAAAGAAAGGCTCGGCAACATGGCCGTCTCCGCCATGAACCCGGGGTCTCTGGAAGACTGGCCCATTTCAGAGCAGGCCGCCCTGTTTACGCTTCTGGGCGATGCGCCCGGTAAAATTGGAGCGCGGCTCACCGATACAATGGTCATCCGGCCGTTAAAATCGGTGTCCGGCATCTTTTTCATATCCGAGGAGGGCTTTTCCAACTGCGCGTTGTGCCCCCGAGAGCATTGCCCGCTTCGCCGGGCAGCCTATGACCCGGGCCTTTATGAAAAACGATATGCTTCCCGATAACCCTTGGTCTATACATTTGAGCGCAAATCTGGTATACAAAAAATGTGCATGAAATGTTTTTCATAATGTTTTTTTTCGCTCAGGAAAAACCATGAAAAAAACCTTCGATGATATTCCGGGTGTGGAATGGGTGGAAGGCGCGGGTGAATTCATTCAAATAAACAGTGAGCGTTGCACCGGTTGCGCAAACTGCGTGAGAGTATGTCTTGCCGGCTGCTATGCCGTCGAGCAGAAAAAGGCCAAAATCACTGGGCTTGAGCGATGCATGGAATGCGGGGCCTGCTGGTACGCCTGTTTAGATGGCGCCATTGAATTCGCATGGCCTCCCGGGGGAACGGGATTTCGAACTGACTGGGGATAAAATTCCAGGATTCGCGAGCCAAACGCCGCACGGCTGATCCATCCGGTATGTCAACCGGCAAAACAAGAGGAGTGTATGGCCGATACAACCTATGATGTCATTGTTGTGGGGAGCGGTTTCGGTGGACCGGTGGCGGCCAAAAAATGCGCAGAAGCCGGGCTTCACACCCTGATGCTGGAACGGGCCGGCGTGCCTGGAGAAAAAGTGGTTTCGGGGCTGGTGATTCCGGTTTACGGTTTTCTGTTCGGCCCGGCCTTTATTCGAAAGGGAAACCCGCCGATTGAAAGGCCGATCTGCTCGGTGGTGAACCGCTTTGTCAAAAACGGAAAGGTGGTCTCCACCGACCACAGCCTGAAACTGCCCAAACCCCTGACCGTGGGGTATGCCGCCTACTGCAAGCCGTTTTGCACCTGGCTGGCGGACCGGGCCGTGGCATCCGGTGTGGAGCTGCGCACCGCCACCACCGCCGTGGATGTGATCATGGAAAACAACCGGGTGGCCGGGGTGGTGACCGACCGGGGCGAAGCGCTTTACGCAAAGATCGTCATCCACGCCGGGGGCACCCAGGACCCGCTTCCCATCAAGGCGGGCATTCGAGAAAAGTACGACCCGGAGGCTGTTGAGCTGTACCTGATCTGGGACCTTACGATGAACAAGGCGGATGTGGATGAGGTGTTCGGCTTCAGCATGGAATTTTTTCACGGCATGCCCGAGGAAAAGATCGGCGCGCCCCTGGGCTACGGGTCCACGTTTTATGTGTTCACCTACCGCAACAGCATCCATCCGGGTCTGGGACAGTTTCTGATCACCGAAGGCAGGATACCGAACTTGGCCAACCTGCTCCCCTCCTACTTCGATCATTTCATCAACACCGTGGACCGCTGGAAACAGGACATCGCGCCCAAAACAACACTCAGGGGCGTGATGTGGGACGTCTGCCCCATCTACGCGGGGCTTGTTCCCAAAACCCGTAAAATGCCGATTTATGGGGACGGCATGCTGATCATCGGGGACGCGGCCGGATTTGAGGCCTCGGCCTTCGGCGACGGCGTGCCCAACGCCTGGTTTTCTGCAGATATCGCCGCGGGCGTGGCCATTGAGGCGGTGCGGGCAAAGGATACCTCAAAGGGGTTTTTGTCCCGGTACGAAAAACGAATTCACGCCGATCCGTTTATCATGCACACCATCTCAGATCCCCGCCGGTGGAATATGAGAGAACTTCTGGCCTCGAGGGATGAAAAGCAGTTTCAAAAAAGAATCCGAGACCACTGGGGCATCGGTGTGTTTCGCTACAAATACATGGGCGGCCCATGCCTTAAGGCTTCGGGCCGGATGCTCCTAAAGCAGCCGTCGCTGGTTGCGGAATGGATGGAAATGTTTAGGCGGTATTTTAAAAACTGGGAGAACAATTGCTTTGATCCGCTTTCGACGGATCATTATGACGGCAACCCGTCAAAATCGCCGTGTGCATAAAGTCAAGATTAAGGAGGTTTGATGATGAAACGCTTTTTATTAATTCTGGGGATCTTGTGCTTGCTGGCTTTTTTTGCAGCCGGCTGCGGTGAGGCGCCTGACACCAAGGAGACCGCTGCGGATAAAGCCGCTCAAGTCGTGACAACGCCCGCTGAATCTGAATTTGAGGAAGCCGGTGAGGTCGCAACGAAGGCCGAAGAAATCGTTGCGGAGACCGAAAAAGTCGCAGCGAAGGTAGAAGAAGCCGCAGCAAAGGCCGAAGAAGAAGCCCAAAAGGTTGACAAAGAGGTTTCAAAAACGACTGAACAAGTCGCGGATGTGATTGAGATGAACACTACGAAGGCGTTTGACACCCGCAAAATGGCCATCGTCAAGTTCACCCACAAAAAACACGTCGATGCCGCGCCCGACGGCCACGGCATTGCCTGCGGCGAATGCCATCATGATCAGGACGGCAACCCCCTGGAACTCAAAGAAGGGGACCCGGTCCAAAGCTGCTTTGAATGCCATGATAAACCGGGCAAGCCGCAAAAACCCGAGGGGATGTCCAAAGAAGACTGGGACACCATGCGGCTGGAGTATTACTGGGGCGCCATCCACGCCAACTGTGTGGAGTGCCACAAAACAGCCGGCGCCGGCCCGGTGAAGTGCTCGGACTGCCACGTCAAGCCTGAAAAATAAAGGTTGAAGACTGAATTTGAGGATGCGTCCTTAGACCTTCATTATGCCTTTGACGCTTTCAGCCAGGGATTGAAGATCATGGGCGTTCGGCCGTCCACAAATGTCTCCCAGGCGGCCGCCCGTCGAGAAGCCCTTTAATTTTTCCGACACATACGCGCCGGGCAGGTACCATTCCGCCAGGATATCAAACCCCAAATGATCAAAAAGCTGGGCCATGTACTTGACCGCCGGCACCGCCTCGTTGACCCCCGTATGCACGCCGCCATAGGTGCAATACACAACCGCTTTCTTGCCCGGCCGCCTCGGCGCGGCCGGTTTGATCTCCCCCGACTCCGCGTATTTTTTTAGCAAGCGCCCTAAAAAATCCAGCATGGGTTTTCCCGGCAGCCATTGATAAACCCCGGACCCGGCGAAAACCATGTCATAATCCAGCAGATCAAAATCTCCGCTGTCTTTTCCGATTGCAAAGGACGCCACCTCATGGCCGAGGGCGGCCAGGGTTTGATCAATGGCGGCCGCCGCCTTTTTCGTGTTGCCGGTGGCTGAAAAATAGAAGTGCAGTATCCGCATCGTCAAGACCTCCTTTAAAAAATAAATTTTTTCATGATTTCATCATCACCTGATCAAACGCCTTTCTGAGGGGTCCGCAGATTTCCCCGAATCATGGAAATAACGCTTCCAAACACGCAAAGGCAACCAAAAAAAAGGAAAGCGGTCCGTATGCTTTTCATAAAAAGTGGAAAAACCATCTCGGAGATCTGAACACGTCCCAGAAAAATCGAAAAAACCAAAGTGGCGATCCCCATGCTGAACACCATGCCGAGCAGCCGCATGGTGCCCACCGCGCCGGAGGCCAGTCCGTAGAATTTCTTTTCCACGGACCCCATGACCGCGTTGGTGTTGGGAGAGGAAAAAAGGGCGTATCCGAATCCCAGAACGGCAAGCAGTCCCGTGATGGCCGGAATGCCGGTTCCGCTTCGAATCCCCGCAAACCAAAACAGACACAGGGTGGTGATGGCCATGCCGGTGGTGGCCACCAGACGGGGCTCGATCCGGTCCGACAGCCGGCCCGCAAAGGGCGAAAACACCGCCATGACCACGGGCTGGGCAATCAACACCAGCCCGGCCTCATGGGGGCTGAGCCCCTTGATGTGCTGAAGGTAAAGGCTTAAAAAAAAGGCCAGGCTGAAGGTGGCGGCATAATGAATAAAGGCGGCAAGGTTTGAAAAGGTAAAGACCCGGTTGCCCCGAAAAAGCGCAGTTTCAAAAACCGGATACGCGGTTTTGATCTCCCATCGAATAAACACCCCCAGAGCCAGGCCGCCCAGCGGGATCAGCCAGAAGGAGCGCGGATGGGGAAGGCTTGAGATGCCGTAAAGCAGGCTGACGACGGCCACGGCGTAGATAAGAGCGCCCGGAATATCATACGGTTCCCGTTCGGCCTCGTTGCTTTCCGTCTCAAGCCGCGTGGCCGCGAGAAACATCACGATCACCCCTAAAGGGACGTTGACGAAAAAAACGCTGAGACAACACAAAAAAAAAAAAA
>CAZFWD010000047.1:0-8853 GCA_964522535.1 uncultured Desulfonema sp. | reverse complement strand
AATTTGCAAACCAGAACCACTTAAAAAAAACCAAAAAAAAAAAAAGGAGGCAGAATGAAAACAAGAATTTTTGTAATTGCGTTGGCGTTGGTCATGATCATGGTCATTCCGTGTTCGGCAAAAAGTGAAAAAAGCAGTTACGGCGGGGATGTTCTCCTGTATGATTTCGGCACCGCTGTTCTGGATGGTTACACATTGGATCTTTGCTGGGATGTTGCGGAGACACAACCGCCCGGCGCCGACCAGGCTGCTGAGAAGTTTTCGGTGGAGGTCTACGGCTTAATGGATTTCTCGTTTGGGACCGGCCCCACAATGGTGACCGATTATGAAGCGGAGTTTGAATACGGCACCACGGACAGGTGCATCACCATTGACCTGGAGACGGACATTCAGGCCTATATCGGGTTTTATTTCGGAACCCCGGTCAATGCCTTCTCCTTTGGCACGGTGTACGCAAAGGTAAAAGGTCTTGATCCGCATAACGATAATATAAAGGCCAAACGACAGGACAACTGGTTCTGTGAACCTGAGGACCTCGGCGGGTTAGAATGGTCGGTCGAAGAATAATAGCCAAGTCTTCCTAATATATTGAGCAAACAGGGGCTGCCTTTTCGGCAGCCCCTGTTTTTTTATAACTCCGCAATCAGGCCGGTTGTTTACTTGATATCGATTTTTTTGGCTCTGGTTTCCTCGGCCTTGGGGATCGTGATTTTCAGCACCCCGTCCTTGTAGCCGGCGTCAATCCGGTTCGGATCAACGGCATCCGGCAGGGTAAAGGCCCGGTGAAACTTTCCGTAGCTTCTTTCCTTCCGGTAGTAGTTTTCCTCCTTGACCTCTGCCTCATGAGACCGCTCCCCTTTTAAGGTGAGAATATTGTCCTTGATGTCGATGGATATATCCTCCTTTTTGACCCCGGGGATCTCGGCCTTGATTACGATGGCGCCGTTCTCCTCATAGGTGTCCACCATCGGCCGCCAGTCGGCAAGGGCGAAGGCTTCATCCTTTACCGTTGAGGCCTTTGGAAACGCCTCCTCAAATATCCGGTTGATCCGGTCCTGAAGGCTGGGCAGAGTCGTCCATGGATCCCATCTTACGATTGACATCGCTCATCCCTCCTTTCCTGTTGTCTATATGCAAGGTTATGCATATCTATTTAAATTTATTATTTTATACTTTATTTCCGTGATTAAAAAATAATCATTTTTTTGCTTGCTTCAAGCCGGGGGCAAAAAATTTTTATTTTTCTTCTCTGGGTTCTCGGTGGTAAAAAATATCATAAAAAAGAATGCGCCCGATTCAGCGAATCCGCCGTCAGATGATCCCGTGCAGGCACCCGCCTTTTTTGCCCATTTCCTCCACACGGGCCTTTACCTTTTGATCCTCAAGCAGCGGGGGGGCATGGTGAGGTTTGAGCCGCGCGTCAATGATCAGGGGGTTTTCGCATCCCCAGTGTTTGTGATCCATGCGGCTGTTCACCCCGTAGACATCATGGGAAGGGTTGGAGCGGGTAAAGGTCACCCAGAGAAAATTGTTCAGATTGCTTCCCGTAAACTCGGCGTCATCGGCTACGATCACCAGCGGAAATCCTTCCCTTGACCGCAGGGTTGCCAGCCGCTTCGACAGGTCTTTCATCTCGCGGCTTGCGGTATTTTCATCCAGAAACCGTTGCGCCTGGATGATCAAAACCCCGGGCATGGCCGGCACCGGAGAGCTAAACCCTTTGGGCAGGGAAATATCCGCCGGAAGTTCCGTCTGAAGGGTTCGTTTTTCAGGACCTGCCGCCGCAATAATCAGCTTGGAGCCCTGATTTAAACCGGTGCCTGAATAGTCCAGGGTATCCATGGTGGTTTCGGTCTGAAAATGAAGGTCAACCCGCCAGTCCACCCGTTTAAGGACATGGGTCAAAAACCCCTTCACGTCGTGAATGTCCAGATGCGGGTCGTCCTCCCGGGCCGCGATCAACAGGTACTTGGCCAGGGCGCAGGGGCCGAAGCCCAGAAGGGCGTTGGCGATCTTGAGCGTCTCCCGGGGCCTGCGCGGTTCGTAGGGCAGATAGCTTTCCCGGCTGACGGCCAGCAGCAGGGGGTGAACCCCGGCCGCATCCACGGCATGAATGGCCTCCAGACCGGCAATGGCGCGCGGAATCATGGGGCCGGTGATTTCATGGATCAGCCTGCCGAAAATCGAATCCTCCTGGGGCGGCCGGCCCACCACGGTAAACGGCCAGATCGCGTCTTTGCGGTGATAAACGGCTTCCACATGCAGGTAGGGAAAGGGATGGGTCAGGCTGTAATACCCCAGATGGTCCCCAAAAGGGCCTTCGGGCTTGGTTTTTCCGGGCATGACCGTGCCGGTGATGCAGAAATCCGCGTCCCCTGAAAGGACAAAACCGTTTTTTTGAGTATAGCGAAACCGCCGTCCGGCCAGCCCGCCGGCAAAGCTCACCTCGGGCATCCCTTCGGGAAGCGGCATGATTGCGGCAAAGCAGTGGGCCGGAGGCCCGCCCACAAAAATGCTGACCTTCAGCGGCCGCTTCATTTCCAAAGCGGTCGCGTGGTGAATGCCGATGTCTCGGCGAATCTGGTAATGCAGCCCGATTTCCATGTTTTCCCGGTAGGCGTTTCCGGAAAGCTGGATCCGGTACATGCCCAGGTTGGAGCGCAGAATGCCGGGACAGCGAGGGTCTTCGGTGTAGACCTGGGGCAGCAGGATAAACGGCCCGCCGTCGTCCGGCCAGCATTGAATCTGAGGAAGCTGATCGATCCGGGTGGTGTGGGCCAGCACCGGGCAGGCGGCCTGTTTTTTTGGAAGCATGTGCAAAAGCGTCAAAGGAACTCCGGCGTATTTGAGCGGCGCTTTAAAAAATAAAACCGGATCCGCGCCCAGTTCAATCAGGCGGCAAACCCGCTTAAAAGCCCCCCTGAAGATAAACCGGGCCCGCTCAAGGGTTCCAAAAATGTTGGAGGCCGCGGGAAACGGGCTGCCCTTGACCCGCTCATAGAGGATCGCCGGCCCTTTGGCCTCATGCCCCCGCCGGTGGATCTGCGCCATCTCCAGAAAGGGGTCCACCGGCTGGGCGATCCTAACCAGTCGGCCGTGCTTTTCCAGATCCAGCAGCAGGCTTCGTGTTGATTGGTATATCATGGAAATAAGGCCTTTCGCCGGACCTGTCGCCTGAACCCGAATTGAAAGGAGTTGTCCGTATAGTAGATCCGCCTCGGCACAAAGCAGTAAAGGCCGGCATGAAAGAGGCGCTGAAAACCGGCCAGGTCCGGTTTGATGGCGGCCTTAAAAAACGCCCGAATAAAGGGAAACTTTCTGACATAGGCGGACACCGCGGCTGCGGCCTCCATCCCGGACCGCACACGGCGGATGACGCCGCTCATCTGAAGCCCGCAGAGATTTTCCCAGTCGGTGGATTCCTCATACACCGCGCATGCGGCCTGACCGGACGCCAGGGCGTCTTGAATGTGCCGGGACTGGGGGTTGGAGAAAAAATAAAGCCCTTTTTCGGCACAAACATAATAGACCGGCGCGGCCCAGGGCTCGCCGTTAAAAGTTGTGGCAAGGGTCATGCTGCGCCGAATGCGGAGCAACCGGGCCGTTTTTTTTGCGATCGCCTCTTCTGTGATATCCTGCTTCATTTGGTGATGCCGCACTCATGCGGCCCAAACAAAAAAAAGGATGGCATAAGTTATTTAAATTATCAAAAAAAACAAATTAATTCATATAACCAGATACCCCCCTTTCTGTCAATCCTTCAAAAGGATGGTGAATGTTTCGTTAAAAAAAACAGGTGTGAATTGAAATTCGCCGAATAATCTGCCAAAATTCAAATATTGGGTTTATGATCTTTTGATTTCACTGTTTTGCAGGGAGAAAAAATGGCGAGCGTATTGATTATCGGCGCCGGCGGCGTGGGAGGGGTCGTGACCCACAAGTGCTGCCAGGTGCCCGAGGCTTTCGACAGAATCTGCTTGGCCAGCCGGACCCTTGAAAAATGCGAAAGGATTGCCGCGGGCCTGCCGCGAAAAATTGAGACCGCTCAAGTGGACGCGGATAACGTGCCCGAGTTGATCGCATTGATGGAGCGGTTTAAGCCGGATCTGGTCATCCATGTGGCGCTGCCCTACCAGGACCTTCACATCATGGACGCCTGCCTTGAGGCCGGGGTGCATTACATCGACACGGCCAATTATGAACCGCCGAATGAGGCCCGGTTCTGCTACCCGTGGCAGTGGGACTACCACGAGAGGTTCAAGGCGCGGGGCATCATGGGCCTTCTGGGAAGCGGTTTTGATCCGGGCGTCACCAACGTGTTCTGCGCCTGGGCGAAAAAAAACCATTTTGACGAGATCCATGAGATCGACATCATCGACTGCAACGCTGGGGATCACGGCCATTCCTTTGCCACCAACTTCAACCCGGAAATCAATATTCGGGAGGTGACCGCCAAAGGGCGCTACTTTGAAAATGGAAAATGGATCGAAACCGAGCCCATGGAGATTTCCAAGACATTTGATTTTCCCGAAGGCATCGGCGAAAAAAAAATCTATCTTCTCTACCATGAAGAGCTGGAATCCCTGGTCAAACATTTTCCGGAAATCAAGCAGGCCCGGTTCTGGATGACTTTTTCGAACAGCTATTTAAAACACCTGGAGGTGCTTCAGAACGTAGGCATGACCCGCATCGACCCGGTGATCTACCAGGGCCGGGAAATCATCCCCTTGCAGTTTTTAAAGGCCCTGCTTCCGGACCCGGCCTCCCTGGGGCCGGTCACTAAGGGCAAAACCTGCATCGGCTGTTTGATCAAAGGGGTAAAAGACGGATCTGAAAAAACATATTATATCTACAATATCTGCGATCACCAGCAATGCTACCGAGAGGTCGGGGCCCAGGCGGTTTCCTACACCACCGGGGTGCCGGCCATGATCGGGGGCATGCTGGTGGCAAAAAAAATATGGCATGGCGCAGGGGTGTTCAATATGGAGCAATTCGACCCGGCGCCGTTTATGGAAGCTTTAAACCGCTATGGTCTGCCGTGGACGGAAAAAATTATTTAAACGCCGTATTCGAAAGGCTGCCGAGCCCCTGTTTTGTGATCGATGAATCGGTTGTTGAGCAGAACTTAAAAATCCTCAAAGCCGTTTTAAACAAAACCGGGTGCAAAATCCTTTTGGCCCTAAAGGCCTTTGCCATGTTCGATCTGTTTCCCCTGCTTAACAAAACCTTGCGCGGCAGCTGCGCCGGTTCGGTGCATGAGGCCCGGCTGGGCAGGGAAAGATTCGGCGGGGAGGTTCATGTGTATGCCCCGGCGTTTTCCGAAACAGATATCGAAGAGATCATAACCTATGCGGACTACCTGGTTTTCAATTCGTTTTCCCAGTGGGAACGGTTTAAGCCGATGGTTGCGGCGTCCGGAAAAAACATCCGCTGCGGTCTTCGGGTGAACCCTGAGCATTCGGAGGCGCCCGCCCCCATGTACTCCCCCTGCGGACCCCACTCCCGCCTGGGCGTCCGGGCCGAACAGTTTGCCGGCAAGTCCCTGAATGGAATTTCCGGGCTTCATTTTCACGCCCTTTGTGAGCAGAACGCGGATGCTTTAGAGCGCACCCTTAAAGCGGTTTACGAAAAATTTGGGTCCCTGCTCTCTCAGATGAGCTGGCTGAACCTCGGCGGCGGGCATCATATCACCCGCGACGGCTATGACATAGATCTGCTCTGCCGGCTGATCATTGATCTGAAGCGCCGGTATGATGTGGCGGTTTACCTGGAGCCCGGCGAGGCCGTGGTGTTAAACGCGGGGTTTCTGGTGGGGACTGTCTTGGACATCGTTGAAAACCAAATGCAAATCGCAATTCTGGACACCTCGGCGGCGGCCCACATGCCGGATGTGCTTGAAATGCCCTACCGGCCGGAGGTTGTCGGTGCAGGCCGGCCCCATGAAAAGGCCCATACCTACCGTCTGGCGGGCTGTTCCTGCCTGGCCGGGGATGTCATCGGCGACTATTCCTTTGATGCGCCGCTTACCGTAGGTTCACGGGTCGTGTTCACCGACATGGCCCACTACACCATGGTCAAAACCAACACCTTCAACGGTCTGAACCTCCCCGCCATCGCCCGGTATAACCCTGCTTTGAATGAACTCAAGATCGTGCGGAAATTTGGATACGCGGATTTCAAGGAGCGGCTGTCGTAAAAATCAGCCTCGGCTGGGCAGCCGAATCAATTGATCCGGTAAGTGATCATGATCGCCCGTTCAAGCAGGAATGCCGGGGCCAGGCGTTTAAATACCGCGGCAAACCGCTGCACCATCCCCCCAGCCGTGTACCGAAGCCTGGGAGCAGGGTTGCTGAGCACCTTTTCCACAAGAAAGGCCAGTTTATCCGGAGTGGGGCCGTTTTGTTCCTCCGCTTCCATGACCACCAGGGCCTTTTGAAATTTTTCGGAATACACCGGGCTTTGCTGAGCCCCTGCTGTTATTACCCGATTTTTGGTAAACCCGGTTTTGAAATCCCCGGGCTCGATGAGCGCCACCTGAATCCCGAAGGGCTTGACTTCCATGCGAAGCGCCTCGGTCAGTCCCTCGATGGCGAACTTTGAGGCGCTGTATGCCCCCTGAAACGGAACCCCCATGAGCCCGGCCAATGAGCTGATGTTTACAATATGCCCGCTTCCCTGTTTTCTCATCTGGGGAAGGACCGCCCGGCAGACCCTCAGGACCCCGAAAAAATTGGTTTCAAACTGGGCGCATATTTCTTCAATGGCGGTGTCCTCCACCGACCCCGCGATGCCGAATCCGGAGTTGTTTACCACCGCATCGATCCGGGACTCATGTTTTAAAATATAAGCCACCCCCGCATCGATGGGCGCCTGATCCCGGACATCCATGGGAATCAGGATAAAGGGCCGGTTTTTCGCCTCCTGTTCAAATGACGCGCTTCGGCTGGTGCCATAGACCCGATGCCCTTTGCGGCTCAAATGCGCGGAGCAGGCGTGGCCGAAGCCGGATGAAGCGCCGGTGATCAGGACAACGCGCCTGTCCTGGGTTGGATGGGTTTTCATGATGCCTCCTCATGAAAAAATCAAAATGGGAAAAACGCCTGAAAAAAGGATATCGTGGATCAACCCGAATCAGCATTCTTTCGGCGGCGATAGGATCAAGGCTTTTTTTAAGCGCGCCGCGACCTGTTTCTCAAGGTCGTCTAAGATGACACGCATCGCCTCGCTCGGCCGCACCGGCCCGGAGGCGTTCCATCCGTCCGCCAGGGCCTTTTCCTTTTTTTCGATAAACGCCCCAAGGGAATCCACCATGGATTTCCAGATAAACAGCTTTTGCAGGATGTGACGCTCAGCCGCGGTGAGGTCTTTTTCCGTATCAAAGGAAGCGCCGCTTTGGGTGGTGATGATCATTCCGCCAGGTTCCGGTTTGAAAAATTTTTGGTTTCTGATTCTTGCTGAATCCTCGCCAAAATCCAATTATATGCATATACCCTGGGGCCGCTTTTGTCGACCCCAAAAATCCGGGCGCATCCCCGAAGAACGCCGAACTTGACACAATCAAAAAAGTCAGCGGTGAGCGCGATTGAGGCTTTGGGAAGGTGAGCGGTTTGCATTGATTTTTCGGCTTTATTTCAGTATGAAAAACGATTAAAACGATCTTGTCCTGTTGAACGCAAACACCGGAGAGCGCATGTCCATTCAAGGCAACCTGGAAACATTTTATTTGACCACGCTTCTTCAAATGCTCTGCTATGAGGCGAAAACCGGCGTCCTCAAATTGAAGCGGGCGGAAAACGAGATCAACATCTACCTCCAGGAGGGCAATATCATCTATGCCTCGGATTCCCGAAATGAAAACCGCATCGGTGATTTACTGATGGGAAAGGGGCTGGTTACCGAACAACAGCTTGAAGAATGCGTCGGTATCAGTCAAAAAAAAGGGTACGCCCTGGGCAAGGTCCTGGTGGTCAAGGGATATGTTTCCCAGAAGGCGCTGCATTCCGTTGTCCTCCAGCAGGCCCTAAAAATCGTATACAACGTATTCCTGTGGGAAAAGGGGGAATTTGAATACGAGGATATGGCGCACGATCTCAACGGCATGGTGGTCGGTAAAATCGATACCATGGCACTCCTGCTGGAGGCCAGCCGCCGAATCGATGAGATATCGGTTTTAAAAAAAACGCTGAAAAGCGAAAACCTCGTATTAAAGATATCCGACAAGTTTCAAGGCGGAAACGAAATCAAACTCAATGCCGATGAACGGCGCATGCTGTCGCTGATCAACGGCAGCATCACGCTTCGGGAAATCATTGACAAAAGCGGGTTTGACGATTTTACGGGTTACAAAATATTAAACGCGCTGGTTTCATCCGGAAAGGTTGAAGTCGTCGATGAAGCGCCCCCAAAGGTTCAGGTCGAAACCCTTCTTGCTCAGATCAGAAGCATCGACTCCAGGTCGTTCCGCAAGGCCCTGGATGATCTGGGGCTGAAGCGCTCCAGCATGTTGAGACTCGCCCTCACGCGCATCTTCAGGGACGCGACGGACGAAGAAGACCTCATGGCAACGGTTTCGGAAGAAGCCAGAAAAATCATTCGGCCCGAAGACCGAGAGGCCCTGCAACGGATCAAAGAGGAAAACCGGGCCTCCTACATAGGCGGTCTTATTAACCTTTTATGGGAAAACACCATTTGATGGCTTCTTAAAAAGCTATTTATCCCGCTTTGCGGTATTTTTGCAGAAAGTAACTTATAGGGTTTTTAGAAATTTTTTACCACAGAGCGCACAGAGAAAAAAATATTATTTCTCTGTGTCCTTTGTGCTCTCTGTGGTTAATTTGTTCATTTTTTAAA
>CAZFWD010000046.1:0-10603 GCA_964522535.1 uncultured Desulfonema sp. | reverse complement strand
AGAGGATGTCCGCCTGTTCGATTCCAAACCCGCGGGTCGGATTGCGGCAATGGTCGACAGCTTAAGGGAGCGCTTCAAAAAAAAAGATGAGGATATGGACTACTACAAAACCAGCCTGATCTGTTGACCGGAAACCCCGTATTTAAAAACACGAACGCCCCCTCCAAAACCATCGGTCGGCGGGAAGAATGCCGGCCGGTGGTTTTTTTAATGCGTTCGAAAAGCGACCGCTTCACGGATATCGGCGATAATCATTCCGGATACCTGGGACATGGCCGCGCTCATGGCCGCCGCAAGCCCGTTGGGGCTTTTTTCTTCGCATGCCTGGATTTTCGTATAGCTTTTCTGAAAGCATATCCCTTTTGTGACGCCGCTTTCGGTCTTTGCGATCAAGGTCACCGTGATGGACAGGATCGCGTTCCAGCGGTCTTCCGTGTCCTGTTCATAAAAGCCCTCCACCGTTCCCTTGAGGACATGGGTGGCCGCCGGGTCGCCTGAGGTCACCACCGCCTGAAAAATGTTTGCGGTTCGGATATCCCGGGCAAACAGCCGAGTGATCATTTCGGCCGGCTCGGCAATCCACCGGTGATAGAAGTACCGGTTTTGAGCAAACCGGCCGGTGCTGTAAATGATCAGGGTCGTATCATAAGGGGGAACCCCCTGAAAAGGCTCCACGGCGAGAATCAGTGGAAGCTGGAGCTGCGTTCCGGTCACCGGCGAGTCATAATTTAATCTGTAAAATGTCATGGCGGGCCGCTTGGCCGCGGACCCCATGCAGCCGCTGATCATCCCCACAAACAACAGAATAGAAAAAAAGGCGGCAATGTTTTTCCTTACGCCTATGGCGGCATACCGTTGCGTTCGACTCTGCATTTTGTTAATGACCTTTTCGTTCAATCGGTTTTGCCGGCGGCGGGTTGCTGAAAAACAGCATGGACGGTTGATCCATAAGATCCTGAACCAGTTTGTTGATGTTCTCGCCGGCCCCTTCGAGGTTTTTCAGGGTTGAATACAGCTCCGGATCGATTCTTTTGATACGGTCATGGGTATCGTTGATCACAAAGGAGGCCTGCTCGGCGGCGTTCTGAAATTCTTGCAGGGTCTGGGACAAACGCCGGTTCTGTTCGACCAGGGCCTTATCAATATCGGAAACCGTGTTTTCGGCGTTTTCAATCAGCTGATTGATGCCGGCGCTGGCCGTAAGGAGGTTCTTCCGGATTCGGGTCCATTCCTGCGGATCAAGCACCTCCCGGGTCTGCGCCAGGGTCTGCTGAACGGCTGCGGAGACGTTTTTCACCTCGGCCTCGGTTAAGGTCTGATTCGTCTTGTCGAGGGTCTCGACGAGGAGTTCCGATATACGCTTCACGTCGATGGACTTCAGGCGGTCAACAATATCATGAATATCGGTCAGCAGTTTTTTGATCTCCGAAGGTTTTGTGGCGATCACCGGGTATTTGGGTTCAAAGGAAAGCCTGGGCCGGCAAATGACTTCCCCCGATTTTTTGCGCTCCAGCTCCACAAACATGAGTCCGGTGATCCCGACGGATTTGATCTGGGCCACCACCTGTTCCGTCTGTTTTAAAGGTTCGTCCAGGTTTAATACGATACGGATCAGTATGCCGTCCGGCGCGACGCTGATGCTTTCCACGCGGCCGATGCCGACCCCTCTCTATTTCACGGCGGAGTCCTTGTTTAAGCCCTGGACCGATTCATCAAAAAAAACAACATACCTTCGGCCTTCCCTGAAAAATTCATACATCCCGAGCCAGACGATAAACACAAAAACCGCACTGATCCCGAGGATCACGAACAAACCGACAGAAAATTTTGTTTTTACGGAAGCCATATCCTGCTCCGTGCCGAGTCTTTTTAAGCGTTCAATGCAGTATATGAAAAATCAACCAAAAATACAAAGCACAAACCGTCGGCGCGCGGTTTTCTTAAAGCATCATTCCGGGTCGGGCCTGGCGGTTGAAAAACTGGCGGACGTACGGGTCCTGGCTTTTATCCTTCAGTTCATTCGGGGTCCCCTCGGCAATTATTTTTTTTGAGGCCTTATCCAGCATGATCACGCGCTGGCCCACGGCAAAGATGCTTGCAAGCTCATGGGTAACGATAATAATCGTCGTTCCCAGGTCCCTGTTGATGCGCAGGATCAGTTCATCAATCCCGGCCGCGGTCACCGGGTCTAAACCGGCCGAGGGCTCGTCTAAAAACAGGATTTCCGGGTTGAGCGCCAGCGCTCTGGCCAGCCCGGCTCTTTTTTTCATGCCGCCGCTGATCTCCGAAGGCAAATACCCCTCGTAGCATTCCAGGCCAACCTGGGAGAGCTTCAGCCTGACAATGCTGGCGATCATGCTTTTCTTAAGGTTTGTGAACTCGGAGATGGGAAGGGCGATGTTTTCACCGATGGTCATGGATCCGATCAGGGCGGCGCTCTGAAAGAGAACCCCTATTTTCCGCAATGCCTTGTTGGTTTCTTTTTCCGGCGCTTTTGTAATGTCCGTTTCGCCGATAAAGATATTCCCGGATTCGGGGGATTCGAGCCCGATGACATGCCTTACGAGGGTGCTCTTTCCGCTGCCGCTCTCACCGAGGATCACAAAAATCTCCTTTGGACGGACCGAAAAGCGGATATCGTCTAGAATCAGATCATTGCCGTACTTGACGGTTACATCATTCACCCGGACGACGGTTTTTTCAGGCATGTTCTCCTCATTCAGCCCCAGTAGCTTCGTATCACGGCAAACATGGAATCAAACAGAATAATCAGAAATATGCTGGTGACCACCGCGGAGGTGGCCGCGTTCCCCACGGCGGAAGCGCCGCCCCTTGCCTGAAACCCCCGAAGACAGCCGACCCCGGCGATCAGTACGGCAAATACCAGGCTTTTGGATAATCCCCACAAAAATTCAAACAGGGTCAGGGTGTCCATGGTCTGGTTGATATAGGAGGCGACGGTCAGGTTCAGCATCGTGACGCCGATCACCAGGCCGCCGGCGATGGCGAAGATATTGGCGAAAATGGTCAGGATGGGGATCACCACAAAGGCGGCAATCAGGCGCGGAATGACCAGAAAAATGGTGGGGTCGAACCCCATGGTAAACAACGCGTCGATTTCTTCTGAGATCTTCATGGTGCTGATCTCCGCCGCATACGCCGAACCGGAGCGGCCGGCGACGATGATGGCCGTCATGATCGGGCCGAGTTCCGAAACCATGGCCATGGCCACCAGGGAGGCGACATAAATGTTGGCACCGAACTGTTTGAGCTGAAGGGAAGAGACAAACGCCATGATCAGACCGAGCAGAAACCCGATCAGGGCGACCACCGGCAGGGCGTCGATCCCGGTTGTTTTCATGTGCCAGACCACGTCATCAAACCGAAGGGATTTGGGTTTTTTAAGGATCTGGAGCGCCGCCAGAAATATGGCCCCGACAAACGAGACGACGAATTTCAGTCCCACCAGGGAGTTGATGGTGGTTTCGCCAAGCTGTATAATATAATTTTTACCGGTCCGCCGGGAGGCCAGGGGGCAGCGCTGGTCGAAATCGAGGTTGATCATCGGAAGGGTTTTGGCGAAACGTTCCGGTGGATGGATGACCCTGAAGCACTCCGGGGTCAGGTTTAGAACCTGCTTGAGTTCGTAGAGAACGAGCACCCCGTAATCATCAAGATAGGACAGACCGGAAATATCGATGCTAAGATAATCGAAAGACCGCTCCTTGACGTCGGCCGAAAGCTTCTGGAACGTATCCATCGCGGTCTCAATATCCAGCCGGCCGCAAAATCGAATCAGGCCGTTTTTGTTTTTGGTTTCAATGATTTCAAAACTGCAGGTTTTTCGGTTTTTAACCATCGGAAATTCCGGCCCTGGCGGCTTGCATTTGTTTTTTGATTCGTTTGTAATATTGGATTACCACAGAGCCGGCGTGAAATCAAATGATAAGGGCGATGGAACCGCAGATGCCGGCTCGGACTTGACACCTTTTGTGATTCATGGGATAGATAAAAACATCCTTCGGAGGATGGATCATGACCTATGACCTCATCTACATTCAGGAACGCTGCTCCGGGTGCCTTCGCTGCCAGCTGGCCTGTTCTCTGGCCTACGCCAAATGTTTTCAACCCGCCGCCGCCCGTATTCGCGTGGATCCCCGGGGAGCGGAATACCGGGTTGTTTTTACCGAGGACTGCGTAAAATGCGGGCTTTGTGCGGATGACTGCCTGTTTGGCGCGCTTCTCAAACATCCCCGGGAGGAGGCCTCATGACCGGCAGGGGATTTTCCGGACGCATCCTGCATGTGGATTTGAGTAATCATCGAACATGGGTTACCCCCTTGAATGAAACCTTCGCCGAAGAATACATAGGCGGATTAGGGATCTGCGTTCGTCTGGCATCGGAATTTATTCCTGTCGGCGCAGACCCGCTTTCTGAGCAAAGCGCCTTTGTGATCGGCGCCGGCCCGATGGTAGGGACCGACCTGCCGTCATCCTCGCGGATCTATGTCATCACCAAACTTCCGGCCAGCAACACCATCGGATGGTGCGGCGCCGGCGGATACCGCTTCGGCGCGCAGTTAAAGTACGCGGGGTATGACCACGTCATTATTTCAGGCGCATCCATAAATCCGGTATCCCTGCATATCCACGACGACCGGGTGGATATTCGGAATGCGAAAAATTTATGGGGCCTAAACGTGGAGCAGACCTGCGATACAATTTACCGGGATTTCGACGCCCAGGCCGGGGTGTTGGCCATCGGCCCGGCGGGGGAGAACCGGTGCGCCTTTTCCCTGGCCTTTGTGGATCGCATCTCCACTCTGGGCCGCGGGGGTTTTGGAGCGGTCATGGGATCCAAAAATTTAAAGGCCGTTGTGGTGCGCGGGACCGGAGGGGTGGCGGTGGCCGACCCGAAACGGTTCAACAGACTCAGCCGCCGAATGCTGAAGGCCATCCGCGACTATGAATATCTCAAGGAATGGCAGGACCTGGGCATGCTCAAGTCTTTTCCCATCGTGCCGAAGGACCTGTATGACCGCTTAAAACCAAGGCGGACAGCCTGCGTGTCGTGCCCGGTGGGATGCAAGGAGGTGGTGCGGATTCCGGATGGTCCGTTTGCCGGACTGGTCAAACACACCACCTCCGCCATCAACCTGTTTACCCCTCTGATTTACGGCATGAAGGATCCCTGGGAGGCCATCAAGCTGGTCAGCGATCTGGACGCCTACGGCATGGACATGTTTGAATTTTTCGGCCTGATGGAAATGACCCGAAAGCTTGTCGCCTTCGGGGTCATTGAGCCTGAACCCGAAGCCCCTGAAATCAACCTGACCTCCCTTGATTCCATGACGGCCTGGGCCGAGCGGATCGCCCGTCGCCAGGGAACGGGGGATCTTCTGGCGAACGGATTTTCCGCTGTCATTGCCAAATTAGGGCCTGAGGCGAAGACTCACGCGCCGGCCCTGGTCAAGGGAATACACCCCTATGCCGGCCCGGGCGCGGCGCTGCCCTGGGATCGGTTCGGCACCATGGAACTGGGTCAGGTGATGGATCCGAGGGGTCCCCATGTGGGATCAGGGGGATCACCGACCTATTTTGCCATTCGTCCGCTCGGCGCGTTCCCGAAGCATCTTAAACGGATGGGGGTGCCGGAGGCTGCCGTGAACCGGATTTTGGGTTCCGGCCAAAATGAACTCTCTGTAGGACGCCTGCTGCGTTACTCCCATCGATGGTTTGCATTGCTCGGATCCCTGGGGATTTGCGCTCGGGCCCAGGTGAACCGGTTTTACAACGCCGATTTTTGCGCCGAAGCCTATGAGGCCGCCACCGGAATCCCCACCTCCACGGTTGACCTTTGCCGCCGAGCGGATCGGGTCTGGACCGCGCTGCGCGAATTAAACATTCGAGAAGGATGGGACGCCTCAAAGGAGGCATTGCCGGAGCAATGGTTCAAGGACCCCGGCTTTAAGGAGTACCTGACCGGAAAACCGCTTTCCCGGCAGAAGGCCGAACGCATGAAGCAGGACTACTTTGAGGAATGGGGATGGCGGTAGCTGCCATTTTTCTGCGCATATTCAGTCTTCAGGGGAAATGCGTTTCGGCGGGCGTTTCCAAGGCCGTTTTAAACCTTTTTAGCTGTTTGCGATAGTATGCCGTATCCGTTTTTGCCGCCGCCAGGGCGCGTTTTTCCGCATCAATCGCGGCTTTCATATTCCCGTTCACGTAGAAGGCTTCGGCAAGGGTATCCAGGATGTGGGGTTTTGGGGATAGGGCCGCGGCCTGTTCGGCCAGTGCCAGGGCTTCTTGCGGGCGCCTGAAGCGTTCATCCGCGCAGGTGGCATACAGCCATGCCAGATTGTTCAATGCATCGGAGTGGTGCGGATCGAGAAAGATGGCCTGCTGGTATGCGGCAATGGTCTGGGCATACTCTTTTTTGCTGTAATACAGATCTCCGAGCGCCTGGTAGAGATCCGGATCGCCCGGGTTTGTTTGAATCTGCTGCTCAAGAACGGTTTTCAGCAGACGGGAGTTGAGCCTCTCTCCCATGTCACCGTAATGAACGCCGTATCCTACCCATCCTGCCAGAAGAATCGCCGCAACATATGCGGCAATGCTTTTTTTGATTTTCAGGTCGTGCCGCTTTATCCATGATTTGTCGGTTTCACATTTTTTTAAGTAATCCATCCGCTGGCCAATGCTGAAATGGTGCCAGTTCGGTTTCCGAGGATCCTGACCGGTGGCTGCGGTGATTTTTTCAAAGGTGGATATCAGAGGGCGAACGTTCCCGGTCAAGGAATAGGCGAACAGGTCGGCCTGGCGTTCGAAGTTCCGCATGAAATAACCGAAGACATACCTGAAGTAGGAAAAAAACAGCAGGATCATAACCAGCCCGAAGCCGATCGATGTGAAGGTCGCAGGGGCCGGTGCGTTCATTTTGAGGGGGCTGAATGCCGCCTGGGCGTAGATGATCAAAAAGCCGATCAAATCGAGGCTGAAGAAAACAAGAAGAAGATATCCGGCGAAAAGAAAAAGGTAGAGCAGAAGATGATGTTTCTTGATATGTCCGATCTCATGGGCGATGACCGCGTCGAGTTCCTCTGCTTCAAGATGCCGCATCAGGGCCGGGGTGATCAGGATATACCGAAACTGACGGATCAGCCCCATCACTCCCGCGGTGATCGTATATCCGCCGAACAGCGGCCACACCAGGATGTTTTTGAATTTCATGTCCGCCTTTTCGCAGAGGGATTCAATCCGCTGTCTGGTTGTTCCGAATGCCAGCGGCCGGCACCCCCAAAACCGCTGAATGATCCCAGGCCCGATAACGGCGATGACAAGCAGAAAAAACATAAAATAGACGATCTGGCCTTCGAAGGACATAAGAAACCGCTTGGGGGCGGCAAACGGAAGCAGATGGATCAGGTCGGCGGTTGCGGAGAGAAACAGCCAGGGAAGCAGAACGGGAACGGCGAAGGAGATGCTTGAGCGCACATAATCGCCTCTTGACAGCCCTGTTCCGTAGATTTTTTTGTAGGAAGGGTATGCCAGGCTCCAGACCACACAGAGATAGCCGATAAAAAGCGATAGAAAGATTAATGCCTCCATCGTGGGTAGTGCCGTCAACAGGGAGAAACGGCGAAGCAGCGCGCCGGTGTTGAGACCATAAACGTCGACAGCAAAGACCACCAGCGCCATGATCGACTGCTGCGTCTGTGTCGCGTGAAACCGCCGGTCTGAATGCTTAAATGTCATGCGCGGAATGCGCCTCTCGATCCTTTTAAACCGGATTTGAGTAATCATAAAAAACAACAGGGTCAGGCCGAAGAAAAGCGTAAGGCACCGAAACACGGAGAAGTCGGGCGGATGGACGGGCGCGTAAGTGGAATAAATCAGAAGGGCGATGATATAGTATAAAAAATTTTCGAACATGTCAGGGCAGAGGGGATTGGGCGTCTGGGTGATAAAACCGCTCTTTTTCGCTGTAGATGCACCCGCAGTAATGCTGCCGGTACATGCCGAGGCGTTTGGAGGTTTCGATTCCCTCTTTCCATCCTTCCCTGAAGTCGTGGTAATAAAACGGCACCCCCAGGGTCTTCCCCACGGATTCCCCGATGGATTTGATCATTTCATGCTTCTGGAATTTGCTGTAGAGCAGGGTGGAGGTAAAAAAATCAAAATTGCCCCGTTTGGCGATATGCGCGGTGGCGGTCAGGCGATCATGATAGCAGACCATGCAACGGTTGTCTTCACGGAAGACGGCTTTCCGCAAAAAGCCCTCCAGGTCGTACCCCTCCTGGTAAATGACCTTCAGATCGATCTGTTTCGCATACTGCTCAAGCGCCTGCTGCCGTTTCAGGCATTCGGTATACGGATGGATATTGTGCCGGTAGAAAAAACCCATCACCTCAAATCCCTGCTTTCGAAGCAGGGTCACCGGGTATATGGCGCAGGGGGCGCAGCAGATGTGAATCAGGATTTTCATTGCCGTTTTCCGAAAATGGCGGTTCCGATGCGAACCAGGGTGGCCCCTTCGCTGATCGCGGCCTCAAAGTCTCCGGTCATCCCCATGGAGAGTTCATTCATTTGAACACCGGGAATGGACTGGGCTTTGATCCGCTCTTTCAGGTCGGCAAGCGCCTTGAAATAGGGTCTTACCTTTTCCGGCGCGTCAAAAAAAGGGGGCATGGTCATCAGACCTTTGACCGCAATGTGCTCAAGGGGGCTGATTTGCTGAATCAAAGACAGCGCGTCCGCTTCCGCCACCCCGGATTTGGTCGGCTCCAGGCTGATGTTCACCTGAACAAGGATATCCTGAACCTTATTTATTTTCTCCGCCTGTTTGTTCAATTCCAGAGCGAGCTTCAGGCTGTCCACCGAATGGATCAGGTCAAACCCCCTGACCGCATATTTTGCCTTGTTGCTCTGAAGATGGCCAATAAAGTGCCAGGAGACCCGCTCTTGGGCCAGGGCGTCCATTTTTTTGAGGGCCTCCTGAATGTAGTTTTCGCCCAGGATATCCGCGCCTGCGGCAAGGGCCGGCCTTATCTGATCCGGAGAAACGGTCTTGGTCACCGCCACAAGCCGGATGGATGAAGGCTCCCTGCCGCAGCCCATCGCGGTCTCCCGAATCCGTTGCCGGACCTGGTCAAGCCGCTCTGCGATGCTCAATTGATCTCCTTTAATATGTGAGGCTGCGGTTGTTTTATTCCTCGTTCAATCACGCCTTCCCGAGAGAGACGTTCAATCACCTCGCAGAGCGGCAGCCCCACGACGTTGGTGTAAGATCCCCTGATTTGTCGAATCATGAAGGCGCCCAGGCCTTGAATGGCGTATCCGCCGGCCTTGTCATACGGTTCTTGAGTGCGAATATACCATTCGACCTCCTTGTCGCTCAAGGTTTTAAAATCGACCGCCGTGGTAATGACATTCGAAGAAAGGTAATTGTTTTTCATGCACACGATGGCATATCCGGTAAAAACATAATGGGTTTTTCCGCTCAACCGTTCAAGCATTCGGCGGGCATCGGAAATCGTATCCGGTTTTTCAAGCAGACACCCTTCAATCCAGACCGTCGAGTCGGCCCCGATCACCCAGCTTTCGGGAAAATTTTTCGCCACTTCCCGAGCCTTGGCTTCGGCAAGCCGTTCGGCATAGATTTCGGGGGCGCACAGGGAAAACGCCTCCTCCCGGATTCCGCTGGGAACAACCTTGAATCGAAGCCCGACGGTTTCCAGCAGCTGTCTTCGGCGAGGGGATTTTGAGGCCAGGATGATGTCCGCGTGTTGAATGATGCCCTGCATGGGATAGTTATTCGACCTGGTAAACCTGCGGCGAATAAAAACGGCGCCTATTTTAATTCGCCCGGTTTGATGATTTCCATGGCTTCGGCGGCGCTGATGTTTTGATGAACCATGGCGCAAGCGGCCCGTACGAACAAGACCGGGTTCTTGTGCTGAAAGGCGTTTCTGCCGATGGAAACCCCCTTGGCGCCCGCCTTCATGGCGCCCTCGATGGTCTGAAACATCTCGGCATCCGTGAGCTTGCTGCCACCCGCGATCAGCACAGGCGCCGGACACCCTTCCACCACCTCGGCAAAGGATTCCGGATCACCGGTATAATTGGTTTTGATGTAGTCCGCGCCGAGTTCGGCCCCGATCCGGGCCGCAAGCTTTACGGCCTCTGCGTCCTTTTCGTTTTTGATCTTGGGGCCCCTGGGATACATCATGGCGATCAGCGGCATGCCCCAGTAGTTGCAGTCCACCGCAACCCTTCCGAAATCAGCCAGCATGTCGGCCTCATTGTCATCCCCGATGTTGATGTGGATGGAAACCCCGTCCGCGCCGACCCGAAGGGCGTTCTCCACGGTGTTGACAAGCACCTTTCGGTTGGGGTTCGGCGAAAACATGCTGGCGGCGGAAAGGTGCAGGATCAGCCCGATATCCCTTCCATAGGTCCGATGGCCGTGCTTGGGAAGCCCGAGATGACCGATGACCGCGTTCGCTCCGCCTTCGGCGACCATGTTGACCGCCTTGGAGATATCCACCAGGCCCTTGATCGGCCCCACGGTCACCCCGTGGTCTATGGGCACAATGACCGTTTT
>CAZFWD010000045.1:0-6991 GCA_964522535.1 uncultured Desulfonema sp. | reverse complement strand
CGCCGCGGTCCGCTCCCAGGCCAGAGGGCGAATCGACGAGCCTCGGCGATCCAACTGGCGGCATCACCCGGGATTCCATCATCAAGCTGAGCGGAATGTGGGGAAGCCCGGCGGTGGAGCGCAGGATCAGCATCGACGAGATCGTTTCCGCCCACGAAGCCGGGCGGCTGCAGGAGGTGTTCGGTGCCGGAACCGCCGCGGTCATTTCTCCGGTGGGCGAGATTCGTTACATGGACCGGGTGATGAAGGTCGGTGACGGAAGGGTCGGCCAGTGGTCGAACCGGTTTTTTAAAGCCATCACGGATATTCAGTACGGAAACACCCCCGCCCCCGAGGGCTGGATCATGGAGATCGCATAACCGGTTGCCGGGACACAAATTCGATACTTAGAAAATCCTCCCCGATTTCATAGATGTTGATTCCGAAGTCCGTGAACGTTTTTAGCACAAGGGCGTCCGCAAGCGTCTGGGGGGTGTACCGGTATTGCACGGAGAGTACCGCTGAATCCGGCGTCATCTCGATCGTCTGCTGAGCCGTGACCCCGGGGATATCCTTTAAGGCGTTGCGGAACGCGACCAGGGCGGGAAGCCCCTCGGCCCCTCTGATGTTCAGCCGGATCTCCCCGGCCGTCTCCTTGAGCGCGTGCCATTTTGAGAGAATCCGGGATGCCAGAATTATTCCGGCCTGTTCGCCGGCATCCGAGAGCGCCTGCCGGCTGCCCAGGGAGGCATCCCGGTCCGCGGCGATGGCGCTGGTTCGTATCGGGGCGATCCGCTCGCCGGTGGCGGTGACAATCGCGTTCACATCCAGCGTGCTTTTAAACGACCGGATGTCCTCTCCCATCCGGTTGGATGTCTCCTCCGCCACCGCCCTTCCGCAGATCACCACATCCGCGTTCAGCCGCAGGCCCAGCAGAACCGCCTCATTGTCGGTCAAGACGGCGTTCAGTTTGAGATCGTCAAAAAAATCGCTGCTGATCTGTTCGGGGTCGATCACCCCAAACCCCTTTTCGTACAGGATTCGTTTCATGGGCCTTGCAGCCGAATCACTCATGAACAGGGGTTTGCCCTTGCGCCACCAGTACTGAAATGAAATGTCGTCGGCATCCTTTTCGGAAATCAAAAACAGGATCCTGGGCATCTCTTCGGGGGTGACGGCCGCGCCGGCGGAGGAAAGGCCTTCCGCCAGCCTATCCAGATCGACCGTGACCTGGACAAGCACCCGGAAATGATTTTCGGTTTTGACCTCCCTGAGTATTTTGTAATCCCGAATGAATTCGTTTCTGCGAGAGGATAGCATGTCGCTGACGGCCGGAAAATTCTCCTCCAGGCGTTGAACCGGAAGAAGGTCCAGGGCGGCGGTTTCCACCGCCGACAGCAGGCATTCGGCCACGGCCGCGTTTTTTGCGCTGGGAAGGTCCGTATAGATCCGGCTGCCCCCGATGACCGGTATGACCCGTGTCATTCCGGCCGCGCTTAAGGGCTGCAGAAGGATGCCTGTAAAAAAAATCGTACATAGGGCGGCCCCCAAACAGGTTCGGCGGAAATGATGGAATAAAGCCATTGATGCGCACCTCCCAAAATATGAATCCAGGTCAATTTCGCTCAAATGTTCAGGACGTTCGGCTGAGGCTGTAATCGGCGATCATCAGCAGGGTGTCCCGGGTTCGGGAGGGTTCAAATCCCCCCAGAATATCCTTTGCCTTTTTCACGTGTTCTCCCGCCACCTGGACGGCGTAGGGGATGCCGCCGTAATCGTGGAGCAGGCTGACCAGACGGTTGAAGGCGTCATGCGAAAAATCTTTTTTTGTGATGAGCTGTTTAATCCAGTCCCGGTCCTTGGGCGACGCGTGGGCAAGGGCGTAAATCACCGGTAGGGTGAGTTTTCCCTCCTTTAAATCGGCGCCGATGCGTTTTCCAAGCACCTGGGTTTTTGCGGTGTAATCCAACAGGTCGTCTGCGATCTGAAAGGCAAGCCCCACATGAAGCCCGAATGCGGCCAGCCGGTTTTCGACCGCGTCTTCGGCCCCGGCGAGAATGGCCCCGGTCTGACAGGCGCCGGAAATAAGGAACCCGGTTTTTCGGGTAATCAGGTCCATGTATTCCGCCTCGCTGAGGCTGGCATCCCCTTTTTTGACAAGCTGCCGGATTTCACCCTGGCACATGCTTTCCGTGATTGTCGAAATGACCGAGATGATCTTGGGGCTTTTGGTTTCCGCGGCGATGGTCAGCGCGCGGGCCAGCAGAAAATCCCCGACCAGCACGGTCACCGGCGCGCCGTAAACCAAATGGGCCGCGGGTTTTCCACGCCGCATGGACCCCGCGTCCACCACGTCGTCGTGAAGCAGGGTGGCGGTATGCAGAAACTCGATGATGGTGGAGAATCTTTTGATGAAGGGATCGGTATACCCGCAGAGCCTTGCCGTGAGGATGTTCAACAGCGGCCGGATCCGTTTTCCGCCGGAAAAAATCAGATGCCCCGCGACCTCATGGACCATGTCCAGATGGGGGGTCAAGCCCTGGCGCAGCGCCTCCTCGATATCCTTTAAATCCTGATCCACCCTTGCCATCAGTTCAGACTTGAGTCCGGTCATCGGGTTCTCCCCTTAAGGTCGTATTCAAAAGCCTCGGTGATTTTTACGCGGGCAAACGCTCCGGTTTTCAGCCCTTTTGCTTCAACGTAGGTGATCCCGTCCACCTCGGGCGCCTGAAAGTATGTCCGGCCGGCATAAAGATCGCCGTTGATGCGTTCCTCCACCAGAACCGAAAAGCTTTGGCCGATCCGGTTCTGGTTGTGCCGAAGGGAGATCTCCGCCTGCAGCGCCATCAGCGCGTCATGGCGGGATTTCGCCACCCTTGCCGGCACATGGCCGTCTAAGGCATGGGACGGTACCCCTTCGATGTCGGAATAGATGAACACCCCGAGATGATCAAATGCCAGTTTTTCGGTAAATGTCAACAACTCCTTGAAGTCCTTGTCGGTTTCCCCTGGAAACCCGACCATCAGGGTGGTCCGCAGGGCCGCGTTTGGAAGGGCCGATCGGATATGATCAAACAGTTTCAGCAGATGGTTTTTATCGTAAGGCCGGCCCATCCGTTTAAGGATTTTTTTGCTTGCGTGCTGAACGGGAATATCAAAATACGGGCATATGTTGTCATGGGCTGCCACGGTCCGTATCAAGGCGTCGTCGGTCATATCCGGCGATCCATAGAGACACCGGATCCATACCTTATCAGACAGGTCCGCCACCGCATCCAGCAGACGACTCAGTGTCACTCCGGAGCCTAAATCCCTGCCGTATGAAAAGGTATCCTGTCCGATGATGACGATTTCCTTGCAGCCCGATGATATCAGATTTTTTGCTTCCACAACAACATCTTCCATGGGGCGGCTTCTTAACCTCCCCTTCAGTTTTGGAATGATGCAGTAGGTGCAGTGCCGGTCGCACCCTTCGCTGACCTTGAGGTAGCGCAGGTGCGGGTTGCTGTATATTCGAGCGGTGTTCCACTGCTGAAGCGGCTGGGATTCCGGGGGCGGCAGCAGGCATTTTCCGTTGCCGATGGCTCCACCCGCCGCCTCGCAAATGCGCGAAAACGCTCCGGTACCTAAAAACGCGTCCACCTCGGGCAGGGGTTTTGCGATTGCTTCCCTGAAACGCTCGGGCAGGCATCCGGTGACGATCAGCCGGCGGCATCGACCGGTTTTTTTGTGGGCCGCAAGCGTGAGGATCGTGTCGACGGACTCCTCCACCGCAGGTTCGATGAAGCTGCAGGTGTTGACGATGATGATGTCGGCCTTTGACGGGTCCTGGGTGATCTTATACCCTGCCTCGGCCAAGGCCCCGAGCATGACCTCACTGTCCACCAGGTTTCGAACGCAGCCGAGGCTGTTTAGATAAATGATCATGCCGTCTGATTGAAGCCGCCTAATCGCCGGTGAATTTGGGCTTTCGCTTTTGGGAGAAGGCGGTCACGGCCTCCATCAGATCGTTTGAAGGCACGATGTCGGAGCTTATGGCAGCCACGTATTTCAGCCCGTCTTCGATGGATTTGCCGACGCCGAACTTCAGTACCTGCTTGGACGCCTCCACGGCCAGAGGGGCGTTTTCGGCAATGGAAAGCGCCAGTTCCTCGGCTCCCTTCACCAGGGCGTCATGATCCGAATAGACCGCGTTGACCAGAAGGATTTCTTTGGCCCGGTCCGCATTGATCAGGCGCGCCGTATAGGCAAGCTCCCGGGCGATGCCCTGCCCGACGATGTGCGGAATCCGCTGCAGCACCCCCACATCGGCGACAAACCCCACGGCCGCCTCTTTTAACGAAAACTCCGCGTCGGCGGAGCAGAGCCGAATGTCGCAGGCGGTGGCCATATCCAGCCCCGCGCCGATGCAATAGCCGTGGATGGCGGCGATCACCGGTTTTCTGCACCATTCAATACAGCTGATGGTGTCCTGCAGGGCGGCGATTTTTTTAATCAGCCGCCATTTGATCCCGCCTTTTTGCTCCCGATCCAGGATTTCGGGAAGCTCCGAAACCATTTCCATCAGATCGATGCCGGCGGAAAAGCAGCTTCCCTTTCCGCTGATGATGACGGCGCGGATCTCGCGGTCCTGGTCAAGGTCCGCAAATATCGGCAGGGTCTCCTTCCAGGCCGGCGGATTCATGGCGTTCTTTTTTTCGGGGCGGTTTAAAAACACCCAGGCCAGGGGCGGCTTTTTTTCAACGATGTAAAATGTGTAAGGGCTCATGGATCCTCCTGCGGCCGGAAAAGAATCGGCCGTGGTTTTAAGGTTCTTGACGAATGCCTTGTGTATAGCACGATAAACCATATAAATAAAGTACGGATATCTGCTTGGCGTCAAGGGGTTTTTCCAGCAAAAAAAGGTTCGTTTTGGTTGACATTCAGGGTGGGGTTATGCAGTATCTGGCTTGCTCGGAATCGATAGGGTCGCCGATCATGGAGAAAACAGAAGACATCCGCCTTTTTTTAAACCGGCCGCTTCGCATCGGAAACCGATGGATAAAAAAGCGGCTGATGCTCGCGCCCATGAGCGGTGTGGGGCATGTGGCATTCCGGGAGCTGGTTTCTATCTTCGGCGGTTACGGCCTGCTGTTTACCGGAATGTGCAACGCCAGGGCTTTGCCCACGGAAAACCGACGCGTATCGCCTGTTTTCCGATGGCGGGATGCAGAGCTTTCCGAGCTGGTTTGCCAGATTTTCGGTTCCGATCCGCAGGCCATGGCCGCTGCGGCCCGGCGGATTGAGGCAGAAGGGTTTTTCGGTGTGGACATCAATTTCGGGTGCGCTGCTGCGGCGATCTGCCGGCGCAACTGCGGCGCGGCCCTGCTCAAAGCCCCGGAACATGCGGTTCACATCGTTCAGGCGGTGAGACAAGCGGTTTCTATTCCGGTGTTTGTCAAGTTCAGGACCGGCTGGACGGATCGCCCGGAACCGGCCGTGGACATGGCCCGGCGGTTTGAGGATGCGGGCGCGGATGCTTTGACCTTCCATCCCCGGGTGGCCCCGGACCGGCGCTCAAGGCCGCCGAAATGGGAGTACATCGGCCTGGTGACGCAGGCGGTATCGGTTCCGGTGTTTGGAAACGGGGATGTGTTTGCCCTTTCGGATTGTGAAAAAATGATCGCCGTAAGCGGATGCGACGGGGTTTCCCTGGGCCGGATCGCCGCGGCCAAACCCTGGGTATTCGCCCAATGGTCGGACGGGTTGGTTCCCGGCGAAGAGATTTACCGACAAAGCGCCGGCCGGCTTTTGAATCTGCTGATTTCTCATTACGGCCTGCCCGCGGCCGTCTCCTTGTTTAAAAAAACAGCGGTGTATACGGCCTCCCTTTTTCAATACGGGCATGCCTTTTACAAAAGGATTATCAGGGCCGAAGACCCTGAGCAGATTGAGGCCGAACTGGACGCGTTTTTCAGCGGCTTTCCGGAACCGGCCGCACGGCCGAACATGAACCTGTTTTGTTAGGTTTTTATTGGCATGAGAAGGGTTTTTTCGAAAAGGCTGTCCATGTTTGAAGGATGCGAAGGCTTCTTTCAGCGGCTGGAAAACCTCTATGCGGACATGGACCGCGGCTACGATGAGGTCGCGGCCTATTACGGGTTTAAATGCAATGGATGCGCGGACAGCTGCTGCCTGACCCGGTTTTACCATTACACCCATATCGAATATTTTTACCTGCTCTATGGGTTTTTCGGCCTGGAAGCCGAACTTCAGGAAGGGATTCGCACCTGCGCTGAAAAGGCTGTTTTGCGTGTCAGCGGAATGGACGCGCTGGGGCAGACCCCGCGCGCCATGTGCCCCTTAAACCTGAAAGGCCGGTGCATCCTCTATGGCTATCGTCCGATGATCTGCCGGCTGCACGGCATTCCCCATGAGTTTATTCATCCCGGCGGGAAGACCGTTTTAGGAACCGGATGCCCGGAGTTTGCCCGAAGATGCGGGGACCGGGGGTATCGGGCGTTTGACCGCACGCCGTTTTACAGCGCAATGGCCGCCCTTGAGCAGCGGTTTAAAACCGTGTTTTCGCTGCCGGAGCGGTTTAAAAAGACCATCCCCGAAATGCTGGTGCAAACCGATTGTGTGCAAAGAATGGGTTTGATTTAAGGGGTGATTCAAAAGGCGCGCGGGGATAAGCCTTTTTATTTCCAGGGAACCTATATTTTTTTGGTTTGAGGAATGAAAAAATCAACCACAGAGAGCACAAAGCGCACAGAGAAAAACGTCAGCCTTCTACCTTCAGTCTTCCACCTTCAGCCTTCTCACTCTTTGCTGGTGTCGGCCCAACGGGGAAATGGGTTTTCAGCAGCTTGCCGATCATGTCTACGGCCTCACGAATGGCCTCGGCCCGGCGGTTCTGTCGAATGCCGCTGATGATATGCCTGACGATCCGTTGCCACTGGTTTGGGGTTACCTTTCCATTGATCCCCCGGCCGGCCAGCAGAAAAACCCTGCGCTCGAGAATCGAAATAAA
>CAZFWD010000044.1:0-13928 GCA_964522535.1 uncultured Desulfonema sp. | reverse complement strand
GAACAACGGAAAGTAGCGCCCGGCCACCCCGGTAAGCTTGGTAAACCCGACATTTCCCCCAAGCCCGGCGTATTGAAGCGTCACCCGGTGCTTGCAGCCTTCGCTGGGGTTAAACATACGGTTTCTGGAATCATAGACGATGCTCACGGATACGCTGCTTTCTTCATAGGTCCCCTCCTCGATATAGGGGGACGCCTCGAACGCCGGAGAAAGGTTGTCGATCCGGCTTTCATCGTATGCATACTCAATATACCCCCGGGTATAGTCAAACAGCGGGTAACCGAACCGAAGGCTTCCACCCGTGCTGTCCCGGTCGTAATCATCGTAATCGCGTTCCATTTTGTAGGCGGTGACCCCTGCGGACAAGGGGATATCAAACAGCCAGGGCTCGACAAAATTAAAGTAGTACTGCCGATAATCGCCGCCGGTGGTCAGCCTTAACTCAGCATACTGGCCGCGGCCGAAAAGGTTCCGCTCTGACACCGAGGCCATGATGTAAGCGCCGTCCCGGCCGCTGTATCCGCCCCCGAAGCTGAACGTCCCGGTAGGTTTTTCCTCCACCTCAATCTGCAGGACCATTCGATCATCCGCGCTCCCCGGCAGGGTTTTAACCTTAATGTCCTCAAAAAAATCCAGCCGATACAAATCCGCAACGCTGCGCTTCAGAAGGCTGCCGCTGAAAAGCGCCTGTTCAAAAACCTTCAGCTCCCGCCGGATCACCTTGTCCCTGGTCTTCGTGTTGCCCTGAATCACGATCCGTTCAAAATACACCGGCTGATTCTTCACCACATGAAAGGTGAGATGCACGGTTGCGTTCTCCCTATCGGTTTCAATCTCAGGGCTGATGTCAGCGCGGGCAAACCCCTGATCCGAATACATATCCGAAAGGGTAAGGACATCCTGCCGAATGGCGTCACGGTTATAGAATTCCTGCTTGGCGATGGCGGCGGCGGCCGTCAACGCCTCTTGCGGGAAAATCAGATCGCCCTCAAACCCGACCCGGCCCACCTTAAACCGGGTCCCCTCATCAATCTTGATTTTTATGAAGATATAGTCCTCCTCATAGGTTATCTCCGGATCGGCGATCCTGGCCTCGGCATACCCGCTGTTATGATACAAAGCGGTTAGTTTCAAAACATCCTGCTTCAAGGTCTCGGGGTTCAACTCTCCTGAGGAGGTGATCCATGAGAAAAAGCCTTTTTCGGATGTCTTCATGACCTTTTTTAACGCCTTCACCTTATAGGCGCTGTTCCCGTCAAACACAATGCGCTTGATCCGAAGCTTTTTCCCCTCCTTGATAATAAACTTCAGGTTTGCCTGGTTATGCTCAAGGGGTTCGATCTCATGGATCACCGCAACGTTATGGTAGTTGCGCTCCTTGTAAAGGGACTCGATGATCTTGATATTCCGGCGAACCTTGTAGATATTAAGAATCGAACCGGAGCTGATATCGATGTTTTCCTTGATCTTGTCGTCCTCAAACACCGTGTTGCCTTCGAACGCGATCTCTCGAATGGTCGGCTTCTCCGTGACCGTAAAAATGACGGTATTGCCGTCCGGCGCTTTCTCGACCTCCACCCGAAGGTCATCAAAGTAACCCATTTCATAAACCGCTTTCATGTCCTTTGACAGCTGCTGGGCATCATAGGCGTCCCCCGGCCTTGCCTGAATCACCCGCAAAATAGCAGCGTCTTCGATGCGCTGATTTCCCTCCACCCGTATTTCTTTGATCTTCGCCGCATCTTCACCCAAAGCGACGGCTGCATGCAGCAACAGCATGCAGCATATCCAGACGCCAAACCCCTTTCTCATAGATCAACCTCAGCCAGTTTCCCGTCAATCAGCGTCATTTTCTTTTTCATGCGGCCGGCTAGGTTCATGCTGTGCGTGGCGACAACGACCGTCATGTTGTATTCTTCATTGAGTTCCATCAGCAAATCATGCACCTGATGACTATTCTTCTTATCCAGGTTGCCGGTAGGCTCGTCCGCCAGCAGGATGTCGGGGTTCAGGACAAGCGCCCTGGCAAGGGCCACCCGCTGCTGCTCACCGCCCGAAAGCTGTCCGATCAGGTGATGAATGCGGTCCTTGAGACCGACCCGAACCAGCACGGCCGCCGCGGTTTCCTTAAACCCTTTTCGGGAATACCCCTGAATCAGCCCGGGCATCATCACATTTTCAAGGGCCGTAAACTCGGCCAGAAGGTAATGGAACTGAAACACAAACCCCATGGTACGGTTTCGAAAATCCGCAAGCCCGGCGCTGTCGTACTGAAACACATCCGCCCCCTTGTATAAGAGGCTTCCCCTGTCCGGCCGGTCCAGGGTGCCGAGGACATGAAGAAAGGTCGACTTCCCGATACCCGATTCCCCCACCACCGCAATGGTTTCCCCGGCTTCCATGTCAAACGTCAGATCCTTCAGCACCTCGATGTTTGCGCCGCTGTTTACGTAGCTTTTGCTGATGTTTTCCAGGCGGATGAACCCGCCCTTGCCGCCGTCTTTGGCCCTATCCATACCGCAGCGCCTCCACCGGATCCAGCTTCGAGGCCCGGTAAGCCGGATAAAGGGTTGATAGGAAACAGATCCCCATGGCAGCGGCCACAATCATCAGAACGTCCAATCCCTCGAGCTGAACCGGCAGGGTGGTAAAATAATAGACATCCCCGGGAAGCTCGATGATCCTGTAGTGCTTCAATACAAAACACCCGGCAATCCCCAGCAGGGTGCCCAGCAGGGTGCCGATGAAACCAATAACCAGCCCGTTATAGACAAAAATCTTTCGAATGCTGCGATCCGTGGCGCCCATCGCCTTCAGAATAGCGATATCGCGGGTCTTTCCCATCACCATCATGATCAGGGTGCTGGCGATGTTAAACGCCGCCACAAGGATGATCAAAGTGAGAATCACAAACATCGCTTTTTTTTCAAGCTTCAAGGCTGAAAAAAAATTCCGGTTCATCTGCATCCAGTCCATGGTCTGGTAGGGAAACCCCAGGTCCGCCAAAATCGCCGCAGATATTTCATCCGCCTTATAGATGTCATGGATGCGAATGCCGATGGCGGTGACCGCATCCCCGACCCTTAAAAGCCTCTGGGCGATCTCCAAATTGATATAGGCCAGGGAGGCGTCATACTCATAAAAACCCGACTCAAAAACCCCGGTCACCTCGAACCGGTTCATGGACGGCATGTGACCGACCGGCGATACCATTCCCTTGGGGGAAATCAGATAGATCATGCTCCCCTTCGCCGCGCCCAGGCCGGCGGCAAGCTCCTTGCCTAAAATAATCCCCGGAACAGACGGGGTCTGGCTGTCGCCCTCTTCCGGTTTCAAGCGTTTGATCAGGGAGGATTGATCATACCCCTTGATCCGGGTTCCGGCGGCCTCCGGGTCGATTCCCCTGAGAACCGCACCGGAAAGCCCGGAGGAAGACCTCAGCATCACCTGGGTATAAATAAAGGGGTAGACCGACTCAACCCCCTTCTTCTGTTGGGCCTTTTCCATAATCTTTTGATATTCCGTGACCATGCCGCCGTAACGGCTCAGAACGATGTGCGACTCGACCCCTAAAATCTGGGATTTGAAGTAGGACTCGGCCCCGGACATCACGGATATCACGATGATCAGCGCCATTACGCCGACGGTCACTCCGGCCATGGAAAGCAGGGTGATGAAGGAAATAAAAGCCTGCTTCTGCCTGGCCCGAAGGTAACGTCCGCCGATAAAGGATTCAAAGGACATACACTATTTTTTTTCAAGGGGTTTCATATGGGGGAACAGAATCACGTCACGGATGGATGCGGAATCCGTCAGCAGCATGGCCAGCCGGTCGATCCCGATCCCTTCGCCGGCCGTGGGCGGCATCCCGTATTCCAGTGCCCGAATATAGTCCGCATCCATCATGTGGGATGCCTCATCCCCGGCTTCCCTGTTTTTCACCTGCTGAAGAAACCGGTTTTTCTGGTCCTCCGGATCGTTGAGTTCGGAAAATCCGTTGGCGATTTCCCTCCCGGCGATAAAAAGCTCAAACCGGTCGGTCAGGTCGGGGTTTTCCCTGCTGCGCCGAGAGAGGGGGGACACTTCCACCGGATACCCGGTGATAAAGGTGGGTTGGATCAGGCGGGGTTCCACGAGGGCGTCAAACAGCTTGGTCATGATCCGCCCGATGCCCTCAGGACCGCCGTCCCTTCTTCCAAAGGTGATCCCCCTGGCCAGGGCATAGGCCATGAGCTGATCCCTGTCATTCAACAAACCCGGATCGACCCCGCCGATGCCGGTCAGGGCTTCCATAAGCGGCATACGCCGCCAAGAAGCGCCCAGATCGATTCGCGTCCCCTGGTATTCCACCGATGTCGACCCAGAGACCTGAAACGCCGCCTCCCGGAACATCTCCTCGGTCAGGACCATGAGATCCTCATAGGTCGCGTATGCCTGATAAAACTCAAGCATCGTAAACTCAGGGTTGTGCTGGGTGGATATCCCTTCGTTCCTGAAGTTGCGGTTGATTTCAAAGACCCTCTCAAACCCACCCACCACCAGGCGCTTCAAATAGAGCTCCGGCGCGATCCTCAAATACAGATCCATGTCCAGGGCGTTATGATGGGTCTTAAACGGCTGGGCCTCGGCCCCTCCGGGAATCGGCTGCATCATGGGGGTTTCCACCTCGAGAAACCCCCGGTTTAATAAAAATAATCTAATGCTCTGGATCAGGCCGCTTCGCTTCACAAACAGTTCCCGGACCTCCGGGTTTGTGATCAGATCCAGGTATCGCTGACGGTACCGCTTTTCAGGGTCTTTTAAGCCGTGGAACTTCTCGGGCAGGGGAAGCATCGCCTTGGCCAGAAGCCGCATCACATCCGCAACCAGGGTCCATTCCCCGGTTTTGGTCTGAAACAGGCTCCCGGTCAGCCCGATGAAATCCCCGATGTCCATTTTTTTGAAAAGCGCGTAAACCTCCTCCCCCATCTTGTCCTGGCGCAGGTAGGCCTGAAGCTGGCCGGTCCGGTCCCGAAAACGGATAAAGGAGGATTTGCCGAACCGGTTGATCGCCATGATCCGGCCGGCGGCGGATATGACGGGGCTCTCCACCGATATCTCCCGGGAAGGGTCTTCAGCAGCGGTTCGAATCTGGGCGATGGTATGGGTGACCCTGAAATCGTTTGGAAACAGCTCAACCCCGGCGTCCTTTAAGTGCCTGAGCTTTTCCTTTCGTTTTTCAACAATGTCCGTTGGTTCATTCATTTTTTTAGATAAACAATTTCAAGCGGTTTAGAAGGCCGAGGGCAACCCCCTTTTTCTATTTATCCGGGTTGCTATCTTATTTGCCGCTTCCAGTCAAGACTAAGTTGCGCAAGGGATCGTCCGGCATGTCAAAGAAAAATCAGGCTAAGACGGAAAGGCCGGGGGCGGGGATTTAAGCTCCCGCTGCAGTCTGATGGTAAAGGTGGTACCCTTGCCCGGAGCACTGCGCACGTCAATCAGGCCGTTATACGAGGTAATAATCCGCTGAACAATGGAAAGGCCGAGCCCGGTCCCCTTGGGTTTTTTCGTGAAAAACGGATCGAATATCGATTTTTGCGTATCCTCGGTCATGCCGCAGCCGTTGTCGGTGACGGTGATATAGGCATGCCTTTTACCATCCGGGTAGGATTGAATCTCAATCCACCCTTGATCGGCGATGGCCTGATCCGCATTCAGCAGAAGGTTTAATATCACCTGCCGCAGGTGTTCGGGATCGATCTTGATAGAGACCCCCCTGGACAAATTTTTTCTAATGGAAATCATGGGGTTCCGACGACTATCGGTTTGAAAACCGTCCACGATTTCATCAAGCACTCTATCCAGCGCGATGATTTCCGCCTGGCCGGGCTGGGGTCTTGCAAACATCAAAAATTCATTGACCAGGGAGGAGATCCGATTCGCATCCCTGGCGATAATCTCCATGAGTTTTTCACGATCCGAGGAAAAGGGGATATCCGCCTTTAATACCTGAATGGCACCGTACATGGAGGCCAGAGGATTCTTGATCTCATGCGCCAGACCGGCTGCCGTCTCACCGATGGCGGCCAGTTTTTCAACCCGCCGCATCTGGTCCTCCATGGCCCAGAGCTCCTGCTTCGCCCGCCTTTCCTGCTCCGCCAGAAAACCGCTTAAAAACGCGATGGCAAAGCATGCGATAATCGTAATCAAAATTTTATAAATCACATACTCCCAGTTGCTGTTTGACGCCAGCAGGCTCGCATTCATGCCGAAGGGATGGATCATGCCGTAATACTCGAGATCCACCAGAATGCCGTACTGAAGGCTGCAGGCCATCGCCATCACCATCCCCCCCCTTCTGAGGGTGACCATGCTGGCGTAGATAATCACCACCAGGTATAAAAAAGAAAAGGCGCTGGAAAAACCGCCGGTGACGAAAACGATATAGGTGACCAGCAGGGTGTCGACAAACAGCTGAACATACCCGAACCGGACAAGCTGCCTGAAATAGGGCAGAATAACGGCATAGATCCCCGAAAGGATCAGAATCACCGCAGCCACCATGTTGAGGGAGACAAGGGGACGGTCAAAAAAAGAAAGGTTTTCATGCACCCCGACGATAAACGCCGAACCCAGCAGGACCGCGGCAAAAAGCGCCCGGAAAAAAATCAGCCACTTCAGCTTTCGATACAGGTCCTGTTCGGACTTTTGGGTACGTTTGATCTTTACATCCCGGCTTATGAAATGGCCCCCGCCAGTTGAAATATGGGAAGATACATGGAAACGACCAGCCCGCCGATGGTGACCCCCAGGAAAACCAGCATGAACGGTTCAATCAACGCGGTCAGATTTTCCACGGCCTGGTCCACCTCCTCTTCGTAGAAATCGGCGATCTTTTCCATCATCGCATCGATGGCGCCGGTGGATTCCCCCACCGCGATCATCTGGCAGACCATGGGCGGAAAAACACCGGTTTCGGAAAGGGGATCGGCAATGGTCTGACCCTCGGCGATACTCGAGCGCACCTTGTATAACGCGTTCTCAATCGTCTTGTTGCCGGCTGTCTTGGCGACGATGTCCAGTGCCTCCAGGATCGCGACCCCGCTGGCAAGCATCGTTCCCGTGGTTCGGGTGAAGCGGGCCACCGCCACCTTCCGGATCAGGATACCGATCACCGGAAGCTTCAGCACCATATCATCCACCACGGCACGCCCCTTCTCGGTCTTGTAAAACCTGCGAAACGCAAAAATAAACAGAATGATCGCCCCGATGATATACAGGATTCGGGATTTTACGAAATTGCTCAGAGCCACCACGAACTGGGTCGGCGCTGGAAGGGCTTTTCCAAAGTCGGCGAACATCTCCTGAAATACCGGTATGACAAAAATCAGGATAACCGCCAGCACGATGGCCGCGATAATCAGGGTCACAATCGGGTAGGTCATGGCGCCCTTGACCTGCGCCTTTAACCGCGCCGCCTTCTCCATATAGGCGGAAAGCCTTCTTAAAATCACATCCAGGATACCGCCGGCCTCGCCGGCCGCAACCATGTTGACAAACAGCGCGTCAAACTGATCCGGATACTTTTTCAAGGCTTCGGCCAGGGTCTGACCGCCATCGACGGACATCTTGATATCCTTGAGCATCTTTTTAAAGGTCGCGTTCTCCTGCTGCGCCTGAAGAATATCAAGGCACTGGATGATCGGAAGGCCGGCATCAATCATGGTGGAAAACTGCCGGCAGAAAATAATGATATCCTGATGCTGGACTCTGGGCTGAAGAAACGCGACGTTTTCAAACAGGTCTTTCGGCTTCTTTTTTATCTTCTGCGGGGTAACGCCCTGCCTGCCGAGAATGGCGCGGACCTCCTGCTCATTGGCCGCCTCCATTTCCCCTTTTCGAATCTGGTTGCTTCTGCCCCGACCTTCCCAAACATATACCGGCATATGCCCTCCTTTGCTATCGCCTCAGAACCATGAGCATATCACGAAACCGCATGCAAACCAAAAAACGTTACCCAATCATTAACACCAGCGGCCAAACGTTTTTTGTCGTCTATCTTACCATTTCGGCGGGCCGCGTCAAGACAATAAATGCCAAAGCACTGATTTGTATTATGAACATCACAAACCAGGCTGTAAAGAGCTATTGATCCCGCTTTCCGGTATTTTTGCAGTAAGCGACTGATCGATTTTTTTGTAACTGCACGAGTATTCAGAATTCAGGAGTCAGAATTCAGCATGGCCCAAACAGCCGCAGAAACTTGTTTGCGCAATTTCTCTTTTTCTGTTAACACTTCCCCAATAACAATATCCGTGGATGGGTGAACATTCTCAGACGCAATCCTATCAGGAAAACGTTCGTGAAAGACCGGATTGACGAAAAAACCGACGGCCTCACCGTCATCACCACGCATGCGAACGCCGATTTCGACGCCATGGGCTCCCTGCTGGCGGCCCACAAGCTGTACCCCTGCTCCATCGTCGCATTCCCCGGTTTTAATGAAAAGGGCCTGCGAAACTTTTTTATCAACTCCATGGCATACCTGTTTAACATGGTGGAGGCAAAAAAAATCGACGCCTCAAAGATCAGCACCCTGGTGATCGTTGACACCAAGCAGCCCGGCAGAATCGGAGAACTCGCCTCCCTTTTGAACAACCCGAGCATTAAGATCCATATTTATGATCATCACCCGGCCATGAAAAACGACATTCAGCCGGATTATGAAGTCAACCGTCCCACGGGCGCGAACGTCACCCTGCTCACTGAAATCATCATCGAAAAGAAAATCGACATCACCCCGGAAGAGGCGACCATCATGTGCCTGGGCATATATGAAGACACGGGCTGTTTTACCTTTCCCTCAACCACGGAGAGCGATTTTCTGGCGGCCGGGTTTCTTCTCTCAAAAGGCGCCAACCTGCCCACCATATCCAATCTCATGTCAAAAGAAATGGAACCCCGGCAGATCGGCCTTTTAAACGATATGATTCAGGCCGTCCAGCATTATATCATTCGCGGGATTGATGTGGTGATTACCTGCGTGACCTGCGATGAGTATATCCACGACCTGGCCTTTCTGGCCCAGAAGATGATGAAAATCGAAAATTTAAACGCCATTTTTGTCATCGCCCTGATGAAAAACAAGATCTATGTCGCGGCCCGAAGCTGCACCCCGGCCGTGGACGTGGGTACGATCATCACCGAACTCGGCGGCGGCGGCCACGGTTTCGCCGCAGCGGCCACCATCAAGGACAAAACCATCGCCCAAACAGAGCATCAGCTGCTCGACATCCTGCAACGGCAGGTGGAGTCCGGACAGCTCGCAAAGGGCCTCATGTCTTCGCCGCCCATCACCGCCGATGTCGACACCACCTGCAAAAAAGCGCGGGATCTCTTATCCCGGTATAATGTTAACGCCCTTCTCGTCGTCGAAAAAACTGATGACCGGGAGCGGCTCAAGGGGTTTATTTCCCGTCAGGTCATTGAAAAGGCGCTGTATCACTCCTTAGATGACATTCGGATCGGGGAATACATGACCACCGAGTTCGCCACCGTGGGTCCGGATGCGGACATCACCGAAATCCAGACAAAAATCATCGAAAACAAGCAGCGGGTGCTTCCGGTGATGGAAGGCAACCGCATTTTAGGGGTCATCACCCGTACCGATCTTCTGAACGTCCTTGTCCAGGAATCCCAGAACCACGCCGGCCGGTTTACGGACCCGAATCTGGAGGGTTTTCTGCCCCGAACCAAAAACATCACTGGGTTCGTGACGGAACGGCTTTCCCAGCGCCTGCTCGACATCCTTCAGCGCATCGGCGAGGTGGCCGAGCAGACGGGCTGTTCGGCCTATGTGGTGGGCGGCTTTGTGCGGGACCTTTTCCTTTACCGCCACAATGAGGACATGGATATCGTGATCGAAGGCAACGGGATCCAATTCGCCAAGGGGTTCGCCAAACGCTATTCTACCCGGATCAATGCCTACGAAAAGTTCGGCACCGCAGTCATCATTTTCCCGGACGGGCTTAAAATCGACGTGGCTTCCGCGCGCATGGAGTACTATAAATTTCCCGCGGCCCTTCCCACCGTTGAAATGAGCTCCATCAAACTGGATCTTTTTCGGCGGGATTTCACCATCAACACCCTGGCGATCTGCCTGAACCCGAAAAAATTCGGCAGGCTCATCGACTTTTTCGGGGCCCAGCGGGACATCAAAGAAAAAGCGATTCGCATTCTTCACAACCTCAGTTTCGTGGAAGATCCGACCCGGGTCTTCCGCGCCATACGGTTCGAGCAGCGATTCGGTTTCAAAATCGGAAAGCTCACCATCGGCCTGATTGAAAACGCCGTAAAAATGGACTTCTTTAAACGGCTTTCGGGCCGACGGGTTTTCTCGGAACTTTGCCAGATCCTCAAGGAGGACAACCCCGCGCCCGCCCTGATCCGGCTCAACGAATTCGACCTGCTTCGCGTGATCGATCCCTCGCTTCGTTTGAATTCACAGTTGATTGCCCATTTCAATTCAGCCAAAAAGGTGCTCTCATGGTACGACCTGCTGTTTACCGGGGAGAGCTACATGAAATGGACGGTCTATTTCCTGCTGCTGATTCGAAACACCGACGAGCAGAAATCCGCGGAAATCTGCCAACGGTTTGAGCTGACCCCGAAGCATGAAAAAATCTTTATCAAAGAACGACTGGCCGCCGAGGCCTGCCTCAACCGGCTCCACCGGGCAGCCCCCCTGAAAAACAGCGATTTGTACCGGGAACTCAAAGATTTTCGCATCGAGCTGATTCTGTATATGATGGCGCTCATGTCCAGCCCGAAAATCATCAAAGCGGTGTCCCATTACATGACCGATCTTCGGGATGTGAGGCTTTCCGTCGGCGGCCGGGATATTCGAGCCCTGGGGCTTCCCCCTTCCCCGGTCTACGGCAAAATCCTTTCAGCGGCGCTGGATGCACGGTTAAACGGTGAAATAAAAACCCGGGAAGAGGAACTTGAATTTGTTCGCAGCCATGTATCCAGGATTTGATCTGATTCATCTCCTGCTCATGATCATCGTCCTGCTGTTTGCCGTGACCCTCCACGAGGTCGCCCACGGCTACGTCGCCTTTCGGCTGGGCGATCCCACCGCAAAACAGGCCGGACGGCTGACTTTAAACCCCATTCGGCACGTCGACCCTTTCGGGTCGTTCATCCTGCCGGCGGCCCTGAAACTCTCGGGCTCGCCGGTGATTTTCGGGTATGCCAAACCGGTCCCGGTCAACTTTGCCAACCTGAAACATTTTCGATCCGGAACCATCCTCGTCGCCTCGGCCGGGGCCGCCGCCAACCTTCTGTTGGCGCTTATCTCCGGCGGAGCATTCCAGATCGTCAACCAGATTAAAGCGCCGGCCGATGCGTTAGCCAACGGATTCGCCCTACCGCTCCTGCTTCAGCTTTTCGCCTACAGCGTAATCATCAACCTGGTGCTGGGATTTTTCAACCTTCTTCCCATCCCGCCCTTAGACGGCGGCCGCATCTTCACCATGCTGCTGCCGGATCGCATCAGGCTGAAAATCCGGCATATCGAACCCCTGGGGATGCTTATTCTGGTTCTGCTTCTGTTTACAAAAGTATTTGATCTTTTTTTCTCTTTCTGTATAACCCCTCTGGTAAGATTGCTGCTTCAGGGCTGACCGGAAACAAGACGGAACACGGGAGAACTTTCAATGGCTTCAAAAAAAAGGATCGTCAGCGGCATGCGGCCCACAGGGGCATTGCATCTGGGCAACTACCACGGCGCGCTGGCCAACTGGATCACCATGCAGGACAGCTATGACTGTTTCTTTTTTATTGCGGACTGGCATGCCTTGACCAGCGACTATGAAAATACCGGCGGCATTCTGGAATTCACCCGGCGAATGATCATTGACTGGCTGAGCGCCGGGCTTTCCCCTGAAAAAAGCACCCTGTTTGTCCAGTCCCATGTCAAGGAACACGCCGAGCTTTTTCTGCTGCTTGCCATGCTCACCCCGGTGCCCTGGCTGATTCGAAACCCCACCTACAAGGAACAGATGGATGCTCTAAGGGATAAGGACCTGTCCACCTTTGGATTTCTAGGGTATCCGGTTCTGCAGGCCGCCGACATCATTATTTACAAGGCCGAAGGGGTCCCGGTGGGGATCGACCAGGCCCCCCATATTGAAATCACCCGGGAAATCGCCAGGCGGTTCAACCACTTCTACGGCAACGTCTTTCCGGAGCCGGCGACGATTTTGACCGAAACCGCAAAAATTCTGGGCATTGACCGCCGGAAAATGAGCAAAAGCTACAACAACGCCATCTTCCTCTCGGACCCGCCCGAGGCGATCATGGCCAAGGTGTCGCAGATGATCACCGACCCGCAGCGGGCGAAAAAATCCGATCCGGGAGACCCGGATATCTGCAATGTCTACGCGTTTCATAAAATCTATTCACCGGAAGCGGCCATTGCGACCATCAACCGGGACTGCCGCAACGCTCAAATCGGATGCGTGGCCTGCAAAAAGCAGATGGCGGAAAACCTCACCCGGGCCCTGGAACCGATTCGGGAAAAGAATCAGTATTACAATAATCACCCGAAGATCGTGGATGAGATCATCGCCTCCGGCGATATCAAGGCGGCTCGAGTGGCCAAAACCACCCTGGGCGAGGTCCGGGAAGCCATAAAAATTTAAAATAAAAAAACCGCCGAGCATTGCCCATGGCAAGCCAACCCTACGAAATAAAGCTTGAAAACATCTTTGAAGGCCCTATGGATCTTCTGGTCCATCTGATCAAAAAAAACGAGGTGGACATCTACGACATTCCCATCTCCCTGATCACGGATCAGTTCCTGGCCTACCTGGACTGGATGAAGTCTTTAAATATCGAGGTCGCGGGTGATTTTCTGGTCATGGCCGCAACCCTCGCCCACATCAAGTCGCGGATGCTGCTCCCGAGCGTCGCCGACGACGCCGCCGAAGAAGACGAGGAGGATCCCCGGGTCGAAATCACCGAGCAGCTTCTGGAATACCTTCAGATGAAATCGGTCGCGGACCAGCTTTGCCGGCGGCCTATCCTGGATGAAGACGTCTTTACGCGGCATGCGGATTCGAAACTTTCCCTTATCGACCTGGAAGCGCAGATAGCGAAAACCGATCTGTTTGAGCTGATCCACACCTTCCATAAGCTGCTTGAAAACACTTCCGGCAAAAACGGCCTTCACATCACCCCGGACCGCATCTCCGTAAAAGACCGAATGACGGAGATCATTCAAATCATGGAGGAAAAAAAAACCATCACCTTCAGGGAGCTGATCGCCGGACGGTTGGAACGGATTGAGATCATTGTCACGTTTTTAGCTGTTCTGGAAATCATCAAACTCAACCTCGCCCGAATCGTGTTTAACAAAAAACAAGGAATATTAAGGCTTTATTACATCTGACGCACATGCAGGACCTCAAAAATATCGTGGAAAGCCTCCTGTTTGTAGCGGAAACCCCGCTCCGGCTGGACCAGATCAAAAAGGCGGTCCCGAATGCCGCGTCTGAAGAGATCAAAGGTGCCCTGCTTGCCTTAAAAGAAGAGTATGAAGGGCGAAACGGCGGGTTTCTGCTGGCGGAGGTCGCCGGCGGGTATCAGTTTCGAACCAAACCCGAGTACAAGGAATGGATCGGCCGCCTGTTTCAGCCGGCCCCCCAGCGGTTAAGCCCCGCCGCCCTGGAAACCCTGGCGATTGTCGCCTACCGCCAGCCGGTGCTGAGAAACGAGATCGAACAGATCCGGGGGGTCAACTGCGGCAACACCCTTCGCATCCTGCTGGAGCGGAAGCTGATCCGGGTGCTGGGACGCAGGGAAATCCCCGGAAGACCGCTGGTCTATGCCACGACCCAAAAATTTCTGGAAACCTTTGACCTAAAAAGCCTAAAAGACCTGCC
>CAZFWD010000043.1:0-2614 GCA_964522535.1 uncultured Desulfonema sp. | reverse complement strand
GGTTCAAGGAAAAGCTGCGTTCCGAGCAGGTTCAGATTTTGGGAGACCGGGTGCGGTTGAACCTTTTTACAGAACCCCGTGCATCCATGGACGAGCTGTGCGACGGCGCCGGGAATGCCGGAATCGTCATCGGGGCGTTTGATGAAGTGGGACCGGGTCTGGAGGATACCTTTATCGCCCTGGTCGCGGAAAAGGAGGAGGCGCATGGGGCAATCGGCTGAAAATCCCGCAGCCTCGGGAAATGCGGCGTCCTTGCCCTACGCGGTTACGGTCCGGGGACTGACCCGGCGGTTTAACGATTTTGTGGCCGTGGACAACATCTCCTTTGACGTGGGCCAGGGGGAGATATTCGGATTTTTAGGCGCCAACGGAGCGGGCAAAACCACCACCATACGCATGCTCATCGGGCTTCTCAAACCCACCTCCGGCACCGGCACGGTGGGCGGGTATGACATCAACCGGGAGCATGAAAAAATAAAGCCCCGCATCGGCTACATGTCCCAGCGGTTTTCCCTGTATGATGACCTGACGGCCGGTGAAAACCTGGCGTTTTTCGGAGGGGTTTACGGGTTAAACCGCGACCAGGTCGCGGGCCGGATCGCGGCGCTGGACGGAGCCCTTCACCTGTCCGCCATCGCAGACCGCATGACCGCCTCGCTTCCCCTGGGATTCAAGCAGCGGCTGGCCCTGGCCTGCGCCATCCTGCACGAGCCGCCTATTCTGTTTCTGGACGAGCCCACCGGCGGCGTGGATCCCATCGCCCGGCGGTATTTCTGGGACCTGATCTCTGCCCTTGCCGCGGACGGAACAACGGTTTTTGTGACCACCCACTACATGGAGGAGGCCGAGTACTGCCACCGGCTTTCCATCATGTACAAGGGGCGAATTGTGGAGGTGGATTCCCCTCCGGCGATCAAGAAGAAGTACGGTATGACCTCCATTGAGGATATCTTCATCCATCTGGTGGACCGGTGATGATCAGCACGCGGATCGTTCCACTCATGCGCAAGGAGTTTATCCATATCCGCAGAGATCCCCGGTCCCTGCTGATCCTTTTTTTAATGCCGCTGTTGATGATGTTTGTTTTCGGATACGCCATCAACATGGACTTGAAGCATATCCGCCTGGGCATCTGCGACCTGAGCCGAACCCCGGCCAGCCGGGACCTGATCGAAGCCCTCAAGGCCTCGCCTTATTTTGACATTGTGGTGCGGTTTGACAACCCCGGCCGGACCGAGGAGCTGTTTAAAAAGCGGCTGGTTCGGGCCGTGGTGATTTTCAATACCGATTTTGAGCGGGCGCTTGAGCGCTCGGCCGTGACCCCCATCGGGGTGATCGCGGACGGAACCGACGCCAACAGCGCCACCCTGGTGCAGAACTACCTCGAGGGGCTGTTTATGGGCCGGTCCTTAGAAATCTCCTCCGCAGGCGGTGAGCCCCCGATCCGTATCAAGGCCCGCATGCTCTATAACCCGGACATGGAATCCGCGCATTTCATCGTGCCCGGAATCGTGGCCCTGCTGCTGATTATGATCGGCGCCCTGCTTACCTCGGTGACCATCGCCAGGGAAAAGGAGACCGGCACCATGGAGCAGATCCTGGTCACCCCCATTCGACCCTATGAGGTGGTGCTGGGCAAGGCCATTCCCTATCTGGTGCTGGGCTTCGGCATCGCCGTGTTTATCATGGTTTTCGGGCGTGTCTGGTTTGAGGTGCCCATGCTGGGGGCCTGGTCCTGGCTGCTGCTGTTTTGCGTATTTTACATCTTCACCGCCCTGGCCATCGGGCTGCTCATCTCCACCGTTGTCGCCACCCAGCAGGTCGCCATGATGCTTTCCCTGGTGGCCACCCTGCTGCCGGCGGTGATGCTTTCCGGGTTTGTGTTTCCCATCGCCTCCATGCCCCAGCCGCTTCAATGGATCTCCAAGGTCATTCCGGCGACCTATTTTTTGATCATCATTCGCGGCATCATGCTCAAGGGGAACGGACTGGCCGAGCTCTGGCCAGTGGTGGCGGCCATGAGCGGCATCGGGGTTTTTTTCATCGCCGTGGCGGTGAAACGGTTTAAGCTAAAATTATAAAAAAGTTACAAGTGACTGAATTTTGCGCTTATGAAAAAGGTCTGGTACCTCGTCATAAAGGAACTCCGGCAGGTCATGCGGGATTCCAACATGCTCGGCGTGATTTTCGTGGTTCCCCTGATTCAGCTGGTGGTGCTGGGGTATGCCATCACCACCGACATCAAGAACCTGGATATCCTCATCTGCGATTTTGACGGTTCATCCACCAGCCGGGAGCTTATCGAACGCTTCTCCCACAACGCGTATCTGACGGTGCAAGACGCGCCCTGCAGGCCGAACGCCATTGAGCCGCACCTGTTTCGCGGGGAGGCGGTTTTGGCCCTGGTCATTCCAAAAGATTTTGAAAAGGACCTTATAAACAACGCAAAGCCCGAAATCCAGATTCTGATCGACGGCCAGAACTCCAACACCGGCGCCGTGGCCCTGGGATACTGCAACCGCATCCTGCTTCAGTTCATGCAGGACGTTCTTGAAAAGCGGCTGATCCGCACCCCGGCGCTTATGCGGTCGATTCAGTTCATCCAGCCGGTCAG
>CAZFWD010000042.1:0-15535 GCA_964522535.1 uncultured Desulfonema sp. | reverse complement strand
CTCAATAAGGGAAACGGAAAGCCCGACCGCCGTCTTGAGACGCCCAGTAAGACCCAGGCCGAAGTCCTATCGGTGTTCGGGCATCACGTAGATGGAAGTAGGGTCTTACAGCCCTCTACGCCCTGATCCCTTATTCTGCAAGCCTTCGCGGCCTCCCGCAGGCTTTATCTCCGAAACTCCTGTTGATCAGTTGAGGAAGTTCATCGATGCTTGTTTTTCGCAAAAACGCCCCCAGAGGGGTAACCCGAGGATCGTCTGCAGTGGCCTGGACGAATGCCTGCTCATCTTCACATACGTACATCGTGCGAAATTTATAAATAATAATCTTATCCCCGTTCAAACCATAGCGGGCCTGTTTGTAAAAAATCGGACCGGCAGAGCTCCGTTTTACGGCAATTGCCACTGCGATAAAGAGAGGAGATAAAACAATTAATAGGATACCCGACAAAGCAATATCGATGATCCGTTTGGCCAAGGAGCCTATCCCCTTGATCGACGTAGACCTCAAGGCGATGACCGGGAAATTGTCAAAATAGATGATTTCCCCCCTTAAAATCAAATCCAGAAAAAAAAGGCTCGGAATATAATGAACAGACGCGGTGGTGTCTGAAAGGTTTTTCAAAAGGGATTGGATCGCGGATTCGGCCTGCATGGGCAGCGCAATATACACAATGTCGATCCTGCGTTGGGCTACATAAAGCGGAAGCTCCTCCAATTTACCGACCACCGGCAAACCGTCCTCCAGTCCGGTTTGGTTATCATCAAAAAAGCCCAACAGATCGGTGCCGGACCAGGGGTTGGCTTTAATATGACGCGCAAGCTTGCTGCCCACCGCTCCGCTGCCGGCAATCACCGCACGCCGCAGGTTAAAGCCTTTCCTGCGCAGACTTCTCAGGACCACCCGCATCAAGGTTCGCGTAAGTATCATAAAGACAGGCCATAACATAATCCATATCAGCATGATGCTTCTCGGGAACCCCCTTAATACCCCCAGAATATACCCTATGAAAAACAGTGCGGTATACAGGGGGAAAAAAGCAGCAACAATACTATAGCTCTCCTGTCTCATGGAGGAAAACCGAAAAGAGCGGTAAATACCGGCCAGATGCAGGGAGAATAAAGAAAAAATAAAAATCGTAAGGGTTGTTTCCGTGAAATACGATGGTCTGATTTTAAAAAAGCTGATCAGCCCCATAAAAAACAGTGAACCGGCAGCCGCGTCAATCAAGCGAAGCAAAAAAATCGACACCGGTTCATTGCTCATCAGGCTCTTATAGTTCCCGTTTGTGCGCCTAAACAAAAAACCCATCTAAAAAAATCCCTTTAAACCGACCCTCTGCGGTTGCCTGCCCTAACCGATTATCCCCTTGAAATACTGAATTGTTTTTTTCAGCCCTTCCTCGATGTCTGTCTCCGGTTTCCAGCCAAGCTCTTTTACCGCAAGCCCGATATCGGGTTTTCGCTGTTTTGGGTCGTCCTCGGGCAGAGGGCAAAATTCAATCTTTGATTTGGAGCCTGCCAGAGCGATGATCCTTTCGGCAAGCGCCATGATGCTGAATTCGGTCGGATTCCCCAGATTGACCGGACCGGCGAACGCGTCTTGCGTATTCATGAGGGCGATAAACCCTTTGATCATATCGTCCACATAACAAAACGAGCGGGTCTGGGATCCATCACCGTATAGGGTCAGGGGTTTGTTTTGCAAGGCCTGAACGATAAAGTTGCTGACCACCCGGCCGTCGTGAACATGCATGCGGGGCCCGTAGGTATTAAATATTCGGGCGACCTTTATTTTCAATCCATGCTGCCTGCGATAATCAAAAAAAAGGGTTTCAGCGCACCGCTTTCCCTCATCATAGCAGGAGCGCCTGCCGACCGGGTTCACATGCCCCCAGTAAGATTCCACCTGGGGATGGATCTCGGGGTCTCCGTAAACCTCCGAGGTAGAGGCCTGAAAAATCTTGGCCTTGATCCGTTTGGCCAGGCCGAGCATGTTGATCGCCCCGTGAATGGAGGTTTTGGTGGTTTGCACCGGGTCCTTCTGATAATAGATGGGCGAGGCAGGGCAGGCCAGGTTATAAATCTCATCTACCTCAAGATAAAGCGGAAAGGTGACGTCATGCCGCAAAAACTCAAACCGAGGGTTGCCCATCAAATGATAGACATTGCCCTTGGTGCCGGTAAAACAGTTATCGACGCAAATGACCTCGTGCCCCTCATTCAACAGGCGTTCACACAGGTGCGAACCGATAAACCCCGCGCCGCCGGTAATCAATATCCGTTTGGCTGAAAATCCCTTCATTTGGGTTGTTCTCCTTCCCCTTTAAGCAGGTCTGTTGTGGAATACCCTGCGATGCGATCCACCAGATGAATCCTTCCGCCGTTTCGTTCCACCACATCCCTTTCAATACAGTTTTGCCCGTATTCCGCCCCGTTTACATGCACATCCGGCCTGATCTCAGCCAGCAAAGAAATCGGCGTCTTTTCCTCAAATATCGTCACGAAATCGACAAATTCAAAACAAGCCAGCATTCTGGCCCGGCTTTGTTCGCCGTTGACCGGCCTTTCAGGCCCCTTGTTGCTGCGCACCGAGGCGTCGGAATTCACCCCGACGATCAGGATATCCCCCTGCTTTTTCGCCTCGGTCAGGATCTTCTCATGCCCCTTGTGCAGGATATCAAAGGCGCCATTTAACGTAACGATCTTTTTACCCGCCTGTTTCAGGCTATGGGCCAGGGGTTTGACCTTCTCCCGGGCGACGATCTTTTCCCCATTTTCAGCCAGTATAAAATCCGCGGCCTGCGTAAAATCAGCCGCCACATAGGCGGGGTTTGCGGCCCTTGCTTCGGCAAGGTGCGTCCCCCCATGCCCGGTCAGAAGGTAAATCCCCCTGCAGCCGGTGTTTTGCGCAAGCAGAATATCACTGGGATGATCCCCGATCACATAGGATTGACTGAAATCAATCCCGTATTCCTGCTGAGCCTGGATCAAAAACGTCGGGCTTGGTTTGCGGCAGTCGCAGCCTTCTTCAGGGGTATGGGGGCAGAAATAGATCCTTTCAATGCAAATGCCCGACCTTTCAAGTTCCAGAAGCATTCGCCGGTTGTATGCATGCATGTCCGCTTCAGTGTAATACCCCCTGCCGATCCCCGACTGGTTGGTCACGATAAACAGCTTATAGCCTTTTAAGCGAACCAGTCCCTCGGCCACCCCGGGCAGCAGTCTGAAATCTTCCGGCAGGTAGGTGTAGCCCGAATCCTCATTTAATGTTCCGTCTCGATCGAGGAAGATCGCTTTTTCCATCAAGGCGCTGCATCCCGAAGCGGTTTATTCGTTATCGAGGTAGTGCCGCAACTCCGCGCCGGAAACCGGGGCGATGCCCAGCTTTCCAACCTTTATGCCGGCGGCGTAATTCGCCAAAACCGCGGCATCCTTTAATGAAGCGCCCGAGCTCAGGGCGAGGCTCATGGTCGCGATCACGGTATCCCCTGCGCCGGATACGTCGTAAACCTCCTTGGCCACGGTGGGGATGTGAATGGCCTCACGCCCCCTTTCAAAAAGGCTCATCCCCTTGTCGCCGGTGGTGATCAGCACGTCGCAGTCGAGCTCGGCTGTCAAATGATTCCCGGCCCTGGTCAGATCCGCTTGATCGTTGATTTTAAACCCCGCCATCTCCTCGGCCTCTTTTTTATTCGGAGTGATGAACGAACTCCCCTTATAGAAGCTCTTGTGCTCGGGCTTTGGATCAACCGCGACGATGATCCGGCTTGTTTTGCACCACGCCTTCAGCCTTTCACACAAACTTTGGGTCAGGGCGCCCTTGGCGTAATCCGAAAGGATGAGCGCATCCAGGTTTCCAATCTTTTTGATGTTCTCAAAAAGTTTCTGGCCTGTCTGCTCATCGATATCCGTGGTATCCTCATAATCGATGCGCAAAAGCTGCTGATGCTGCCCCACCACGCGGATCTTCAGGGTCGTCTGTTTTCGGGCGTCGCCGATCACCGCCTGCGTATCGATCCGTTGCGAGGCCACCAGATCTATCAAAGAAGTCCCGGCGCTGTCGTTGCCGACCACGCCGCCCAAAAATGCGTTCCCGCCCAGACTGACGATGTTGTTTGCGGCGTTTGCCGCTCCTCCGGGAACATACTTTTCCCGGCTGACCGTCACGATCTGAACCGGGGCTTCGGGGGAGATGCGTTCCACCTCTCCGAAGATATACTTGTCCAGCATCAAATCCCCGACGACCAGGACCCGCTTCTTTTCAAACCCGTCTAAAATTCTTTTAAGTGTCATGTTATCAACGGCAAATATTCTTTGATGGCTTCCTTTAAACCATACCGGGCCTTAAATCCCAGCAGGGATTCCGCCCGCCCCACATCCGCTTGAGTATGGTTCTGATACGTCCTGGGATCATAGGGCATATCAAAGTATTCGGGTTCAAGCCCTGTTCCCATCACTTCATTGAGAATCTCCGTGAGTTTTTTAAAACTTGTCGCAACCCCGGTGCCCACATTATAAACGCCGGAAGCCGCCTCAAGCGCCTGAAGGTTGGCAAGCACGCAGTCCTTCACATAGATATGGTCCCGCTGATGCTCCCCCCATTTAAAAATCCTGGGCCGCTTCCCCTGTTTCATCTGTTTGGCCAGGTGATAAATCATGGAGGCGGCCCTTCCCTTGAACCCTTCCCCCGGGCCGAACACATTAAAATATCGAAGTCCGACGATATGCCTATCCGCGTAATGGTGCGAGGCCATCTCATCCATGATCAGCTTGGACTGGGCATAGGCGGAAAACAGCTCCTTGGGCTGGTCCTCTTTTTGAGGCGCGGGCCCGTTCCCGTACAGGCTGGCGGTGGAGGCATACACCAGTTTTGCGTTCTGCTCCTGCGCAAGCGCCAGGACCAGCTCAAATCCGTCAAGGTTTTGTCGGATCGTCTCCCTGTCATTGGGATACCGCGGATCGGTTATGGCCGCCTGATGAAAAATCGCGTCAAACCTCCCTCCGAAATCAAGAGGCTTTGATATGTCCACATCCATGACCTCGCCCTTAAAGCCGGAAAGGTTGGCCCGGTTGCCCGAGCTGAAGTTGTCGAGGATCACGACTTCATGCTCTTGATTTTCAAGCGCCGTCGCAAGGTTGGATCCGATAAACCCCGCGCCGCCGGTCACAAGGCATCTCATTGGGTCATCTCCTGTTCCACCAGCTCGCAAAGAATGTGAATGGCAAGCCCATGGCATTCCTGGATGCGGGCCGTTTTTTCCGAAGGCGCGTTGATGCTGACATCGCTGATTGCTTTTATTCTGCCGCCGTCCTTTCCGGTCAGGCTGATATTGACCGTTCCCATCGCCCGGCCCTTCTCCAGGGCGCGCACCACATTCTCCGAATTGCCGGAGGTCGATAGGCCGATGAGCACATCCCTTTTTTTTGCCAGCGCCTCCACCTGCCTTTCAAACACCGAAGCGTAGCCGTAATCGTTTCCCACCGCCGTCAGAATGGAGGTATCGGTCGTGAGGGCGATGGCCGGGTATCCTTTCCGCTCAAGCATATACCGGCCCACCAGCTCGGCCGCCATATGCTGGGCGTCCGCGGCGCTTCCCCCGTTGCCGAAAACAAGCAGCTTGCCGCCGGCCTTAAGAGAGGCCGTGATTTTTTCCGCGGCCTGTTTGATGTTGCCCGTCTGATCGATGAATTTCCGCTTGCAGGCGATGCTTTCTTCAATGATTTCATTTATTCTCTTCATCTTCCGTCACACCTTCAATCTGATCGATAGTCCTCATCACCCATCATTCCGGCCGGTATGATTGAAACGGGATGGCAGGATTGAAAAAAGGCGCAAAGCGCTTAAATCAGAAAGACGGTTCTTTGTCAAGCGCCTGTTCCGCGGCCTCTATGGACGGCAACCCAAAGCTTTTGACCAGGGCCTCATAAACCTTTTCATTGAGGTTGTTGCTGTTTTGCCGGGCGTTTTCCATATCCTGATACAGGCTGCCAAGGGTGCTTGAGAAGTAGGTTTCAAGCTCTCCCCTCAGATAGGTCTCAAAGGAGGTCCGGCCTTCGGCGTCATCTTCGCTGTCAAGCACCCGGCCCCGGGCCATGAGGCGGGGATATTTTTCAAACATCTCCTTCTGCCAGGCATACTGAATCTCAACGATCCGATCGATTATTGAATCCTCATTCAAACAGGGGATCTGACCCCCCATTCGAGCGTATTTTAACGTCATCAGGTTGACTCCGTCCTTTTCGGCACAATCCAGATCGTTCAGATAGCGCTCAAGGGTTTCCCTGGACCAGACCGAAAACTGGGAAGCCCGGTGCCTTCTAAACTCCTCCGGATGCTCCTGGCAGCTTGCCCTCCCAACGGTCGGCACGGTTAAAAACATTCGAAGCTCTTTCTCCAGAATCGTTTCAATGATATCCTTGTTTTCGTTGCGCATGATGGCCCTTGGGACGGAAATTTATTCTTTTTTTCCTGCAAAAATACAGAATTCCCCCAAGCTTTAATATATCCGTGCATCGCATGAATCAATTCCCCTGTCAATTCCATTTTGGGCCGAAACAATCCCTTGATTAAAAACGAGGTCATAGCCTAAGATAGGCTTCCATTGCTTTTCAGCAATAAAGGTGAAAAAACCGATGAACCGAAAAGCCATTCAACCGACCCGGATTCAACCCTTAACCAGCCTCAGCGACCGGAAGGGCGACCATGTCGTTTACTGGATGCAGCAATCCCAGCGGGCCGAATACAACCACGCCCTGGAGTTTGCCATTCAGCAGGCCAACCGGCTCGGCCAGGGCCTGCTGGTGGTTTTCGGACTGACGGACAGCTATCCGGAGGCGAACCTGCGCCATTACCGGTTCATGCTGGAAGGCTTAAGAGAAACCGCCTCAACCCTTGCTCAGCGAGGCATTAAAATGATCGTTCGAAAAGGTCATCCGGCCGAGATCGCGGTTTCGGCGACCCGCCGCGCATCCCTGATGGTCTGCGACCGCGGTTATCTGCGGCATCAAAAAACCTGGCGCGACCAGGTGGCGCGGCAGGCGCCATGTCCGGTGATTCAGGTCGAAAGCGATGCAATCATGCCCGTCGGGGCGGTATCTCAAAAGGCCGAATATGCCGCCCGCACCATACGGCCGAAAATCCTAAGACAACTTGCCGATTACCTGGTGGAACTGACACCCACCCCTGTTGACCATCCCTCATTGAATCTGCCGAACAAAGGGCTTGATCTTCAGGGCATCGATGGGATCTTAAGTCAGCTGAAACTGGATTCCGGCGTTGTGCCGGTCAGTCGTTTTTTCAAAGGAGGGACTTCCCAGGCGAAAACCCTGTTTGAAGATTTCATGAACAACCGCCTGGCGCGATACCGCCTAAACCACAACCAGCCCCAGACCGATGACACCTCCCGAATGAGCCCGTATCTCCATTTCGGACAGATCTCCCCCCTTTACCTGGCGCTTCAAATCAAATCCCTTCCCGCTTCACTGGAGCTTGAAATAGAGGCCTATCTGGAGGAGCTGATCGTGCGCCGTGAACTGGCCGTAAACTTTACCGAGTATACGCCGGGCTATGATTGTTTTGACGCGATTCCGCGATGGGCTCGAGAAACCCTGGCCCGGCACCAGAAAGACAGGCGTCCGTATGTCTATACTCAAAAACAGCTCGAAGACGCACAGACCCATGATCCCTACTGGAACGCGGCCATGCGGGAGATGAAGCAGACCGGGTTTATGCACACCTATATGCGCATGTACTGGGGGAAAAAAATCATTGAATGGTCCGAAACCCCAGAGCAGGCATTTAAAACAACCCTGGCCTTAAACAACAAATACCTCTTGGACGGCCGCGACCCCAACTCCTACGCCGGTGTCGCCTGGAACTACGGGGTGCATGACCGGGCCTGGGTCGAGCGGCCCGTCTTTGGAAAAATCCGTTACATGGCCGCCTCAGGCCTTGAACGCAAATGCGATATTGCCGGGTATGTAAAAAAAGTCGACGCGCTTTTCAACGGGACATAACAAAGCGCTTCAATGGAAGGCGGGTTTCAGCCGGTGCCTGTGTTCGAATAAAAAGGCGGCCGAGCGGCCGAGTCGACCGCACTCAGCAAGGGATTGTCAAAGTCAAAACCGAACAGACGCGGATTTTCCCCGATAACCGCAGCGGAAAAAATATAAAAAACGTAATCGTAGGTCTCTTTTGGAATTTTATTCCGGTGTTCCGTAAGGATACGCCAGAAATTCCGCTCCCTCGGATTTTCCGGCAGAGACTTGATCAGCTTTAGGACACGTCCCTGACCCCAGTTATAGGAAGCAATCACCAGAAGCCCCGATGCCTGAGCCTCATGGTCATAGATATGCCGCAGGCACATGGTTTGGCAACAGGCCTATCATTTTTGGCCATCATACATCAAAAGCCGCTTTGTTCCCACTGTTTTTCAAAAAACACGGCCGCCGTGCTCAGTTTTTTTTATTGACAACCCCCGGGCCTGTCGATGTATACTGCGTTTTAATAAAATATATCAACGTTTTGAATACTTCAGGAGGGTTTTCTAAATGGCAAGGGCGCGGATTCTCGGTGTGGGGCGGTATCTTCCGGAACAGGTCGTAACCAACTTTGATCTGGCCGACATGTTTGAGACCAGCGATGAGTGGATTCAACAGCGAACCGGCATCGTGGAAAGGCGTTTTGCGGAGGAAGGGGTTTACTGCTCGGATCTTGCGGCGAAGGCCTCGCGGCGGGCCATCGAAGATGCCGGCCTTCAGCTCGAAGACATCGATTTTCTCATCTTTGCCACCTTGAGCCCGGATCACCATTTCCCCGGCAGCGGGGTCTACCTTCAGGCCAAACTCGGCCTTTCCGAAATCGGCTGTCTTGACGTCCGCAACCAGTGCACCGGGTTTATATACGGGCTTGCCGTGGCGGACGCCTTTGTGCGTGCCGGCGTGTACAAACGGGTGCTCTTAGTCGGCGCCGAGGTGCATTCGTCCGCCTTAAATTTCACCAATGCGGGCCGGGATGTTGCGGTCCTGTTCGGCGACGGCGCCGGCGCAGTGGTGGTGGGTCCTTCCGAGGATGAGGCCAGGGGAATCCTGACCACTCATCTGTATGCGGACGGACGGCATGCGGATATACTGAAGCTCGATATCTGGGATATCAGCAAAAAGCCCTATATCACGGAAGAATCGCTTACCAACGGGGATATCTGGCCGAAAATGATCGGCAAGGAGGTGTTCAAGCACGCGGTCACCAAAATCCCGGAGGTCATCGAGGCGGTGCTCAAGGAAAACAACCTGAAAACAAGCGACATCGATCTGTATATCCCCCATCAGGCCAACCTGCGCATCAACCAGTTCGCAGCCCACCGGCTGGGGGTGCCTCAGGAAAAATTTTACAGCAATATCGAAGCTTACGGCAACACCACCGCCGCATCCATACCCATCGCTCTGAGCGAAATTTTGGAAAAAAAAATAATTTCCGAAAACAGCCTCATCGTGATGGTCTCCTTCGGCTCCGGGTTCACCTGGGCCGCCAGCCTGATCCGCTGGTAGCCCAAAGCCTTCCCCAAAAAAAACGGCCGACAATTCCAAAAAAAACTCATCTTCAAACCGGAAATGTGATATATTCAATTCAACCGGTGCTGGCTCCGGCTGCGCTCATGATTCAGCCTCCACCAACAACCTTTATCCGCGAAAGGAGAGAACCCATGAAACAGCAGCTTGTTAATTACGAAACAATGCTTCGCATCACAAAGGCCATCTCCCATTCCAAGGACCCGGAGGAGATCGCCCTGCTGACCACGGAAAGCATCAAAACCGCCCTGGAGGCAAAGGGATGCGCCCTGTTTCTGTTTAACCGAAAAACCAATGAACTGGAGCTGGCCGCCTCTTTCGGGTTAAGCAAAGAGTATATCAGCAAAGGCCCGGTCAGCGCCTTGCGCTCCATTGCCGCATCCCTGGTGGACGGCCCGGTGGCCATCTATGATGTCTCGGATGATCCCCGAATTCAATACCCGGAGGAAGCGAAAAAAGAAGGCATCGCGTCCATTCTGGCCGTTCCCATCGTTGTTGGCGGCGTTTTAATAGGGGCTATGCGTGTCTATACCGATAAACCCTGGGAGTTCACGCTGGGGGATGTGAATTTTGTTCAGGCACTGGCCCAGATCGCCGGGGCGGCCATTAACATGGCCAGGTATATCAAGGGATTAAAAAGCAGCATCGATGTTTTGAAAACCATGCAGGAGGTTCAAACCCGAAAATCCACGCGAAGGACCCCCTATGAAGGGGTTCCCGTGAGCGTGACCACGCCCCGGGCCGGCAAAAGGGATAAAAAAAAGTAAGGATCAGGGCGAATCAGGGCAAGAATGATCGGGTTCGGGTTCCATCATACGGTTAAGCGCCTGCGGCAGCCGGTGTTTTAAAACAGCCCTCTGCCATCGGCGGGCGTAGCTTTTACCCAAAAGGGATGGATTTCGACGGCGGGTTTTCGCCCTGTCAAAATCGATGAGATAAACCCGGTTTGCGGTATCGACAAGGACATTTCCGGGATGAAGGTCCGGATGGTAAACCCCGTGCCGGATCAGAGACAAAACCTCCCGGTTTACCTTCGGCAACACGGCATGGACCCGGTCCGGTCGTCTCAGGCTGAGTTCGGCAAGGGTGCAGGCCTTCGGAATTTCTTTGGTAAGCAGCCATGCATGATAAAAAAGACCGCCCTGATAGGCAAAAGCCACCGGATTCGGAACGCCTAAGCCGAGGGTCTTTATCCAGCGCAACAGCTCATACTCGGCGCGGCTCCTTATGGTTTTTATTCGAAAATAGGTTTTTTCATTAAACCGCCGAATGAGACCGCCGCGGGTGTAGGTCTTGACCACAACCCGCCCGATCCCGTCAATGTGAGCGCGCAACACCGGGTTTCTTCCGCCGAGGCCCGCCCGTCCCCCTTGAGCAGGGATTTGAAAACAGGCGACCATCTGATCCATCTGCCGGTGCGACAGCGCCGCGTCGGATCCGATATGATATGATTTATAAGAAGCAATGACCGGCATCGTTTACTATCAGAGGGGTTGCGCCGGGTATTTTTACAACCCGGCCTTATTTTTTCAACGCAGCCTTTCCTTGCGTCATATAATTTTTATGCTATACTTTCAATCTTATTTCTTGGGGCCATTCATCCTTCGCCGTCAGACCGTGACGGAATGCACCCATTGAAATCCAGTTCAAAAACGGCACGTGCGCACGGCCATGACGCTTTCAATTAAACGCCATATTCAGATCGCTCCGAGGTTTCAGGGCGACAAAAAACTGGTCGATTTCATCCATCACCTGGACGCGCGCCCGCTTCCGTCATCAAAAAAGGTGCTGAAACAGGACCCTTCGGCAACCGTGTCGGCCCTGCCGGTCAACGGCCGCTGGATCGTGGTCAAGCATTACCATGCCGACAGCCGCTTCAAAGTCTTTCGTCGGTCGTTTGGGAAATCGCGGGCCAGAAAATCCTGGGAAGGGGCATACGCCTTAAAGTCCGTCGGCGTGGAAACAGTGGAACCCATTGCGGTCATTGAAGACCGCCTGGGGTTTTTGTGCCTTCGCGCCTGCTTCATCGGCGCCTTTCTCAAGGGCGTCAACGCGGCGGATTACTTTACAGCGGCAGACACCCCCGGGCCAGCGCAAAAACAAGCGGCCCAAAACATCATCGACGCCATCAAACACTTTCACGCCTTTGGGATCGTTCACGGGGATACCAAGCATGTCAATATATTAATCAACGATGATCACATCGCCTGGCTGGACATGGATGCCATCACCCGGCCGAGGCCCAAGTGTATTCAAAACAGGCGAAAACGAAGGGACTGGCGAACCCTGCTGTATAACTGGAGCGAGCACCCGGAAGTGCAGCGAATGTTTATTCATGAACTCCAAGAAAAATTGGGCCCTAAGTATGTCTCATCCGTGATCGGGGATTTAATCAGACGCCGAAGGCAAAAAATCGTGGAGTACCGGAAAAGAGGAATCTTTCCCACCCCCGGGGACGAGGAAATTCTTTCTTTGAAAGAGGCCGTAAAAGGGCTGTTGAAAAACAAAGGCGAAAAGGACTGGAATATTCTCCGACATTCATCATCGGAAATCCTTGCGGCAAAAAAGAAAACCGCCTTGAACAAAAACCGGCAAAGCACGGTTTTCTGCAGGGTTCTGCGCCAAAAAAAACCATGGCCGGCCTTCTTTCAAAAAGCCCGGCACAACCGAATGCTCATCAATGCGAAACTGATGCAGTCCGTGGGGGTATATACCCCCGAGGTGGTCTTTTCAGACCGGATCAACGGGTTTGACTGTCTGGTGACAAGGGGGTTGTCCGGCCTTTCTTTTCAAGACGTTATGAAGCAATGCGCCGAAGGAATGTTGCGGAAAGCAGAAAAAACGCGACTCCTCGCAACCCTCGGAAAAGAGATCGGCCGTCTGCATGCCTGCGGGTTTATTCACGGCGATCTGCGGTTTGTAAATATCGCCGTCAACATGGAAAAACCGGTGCCGCGAATCTGTTTTTTATCCAATGAACATTGCCGGTATGATTTAAATCCGCCGGATAAGAGAATCATCAGGGATTTAAACGGACTCCTGCAAAACAGTAGGACTGGCTTGGACAAAAACGACCGCCTGGAAATACTTGCCGGCTATGAAGACGCCCGCAGCAGGTTCAACCCGGACTGGAGTAAAAAATTTACCCAAAACCTTCATGACCTCCTGGTTTCCAGCCGGATTTAATCTTGACACGGGCTGCTTTTTTAAATAGGAATAACAAAAATATTTGACATTGATTCAAAATCTCTAGATTACCCGCAGCATAAAAAAATAATGAAAAAAAACCTCGCCATTCTCATTTTTGTCGGGATGGTCTGCACGGCGATCGCACTCGTTTTTTTTCTGCAACACACGCGCACGCGCGAAACAGCGGACAGGAATTTCCCTGAAACGTCGACGGGATTGTCGCCGGGCCTGAGCGAAACCGCCGGTTTAAAAAAGACCCCTGAGGCCATGCCGCCCGAAAAATCAGAGATGGCCGGTGGAACGGATTCAACCGAAAAAACCGCAAAGAAGGCGGTTGTTTCCGCTGTGTTGAATGCGATGACCGGACGACCGGACATGAAGGGGCTGTCTGAGAAGAAGCTGTTTTGCATCCTGCTGGACCGAAACGCGCCTCAAGGAGAGCGATACCATGCGGCCTGGGCGCTTGCCAAAAACGGAAGCGAATCGGCCTTAAAGGAACTTGAAAAAATTTTGTCTAAAAAAGACACACCGGCATATCTTAAAGCAGCCGTTGCCGAAGGGCTGGGGTATTCATCCAATCCCCGGGCCAGAAACCTGCTTTCGACTGCACTGGAAAATGAGAACGACATTGTTGTCTGCGGGGCGATCCGGGGGCTTTCCGCCATCGGGGATAGCCATGCCGTATTTACGCTTTCCGGCATCCTGAATTCATCCGGCGAATCGGAAACCGTGATCGCCGCAGCCGCCGCGGGCCTGGGAGGCATCGACAGCCCGGACGCCTATCTCGCGCTGATCAACGCCTATCGGAACGCCGAGGCTCTGAGGGATGACAGCCTGCAGCAGGATATTATATCCGCCCTCGGATACCGGGATCTTTCGGAAACCAAAACATTTTTCCAGGACATTTTAAATCAAAGCGATACGGATGCTTCCCTGCGGCTGGCGGCGATTGAGGCCATAGAAGACGCCCAGGGGGATACCGGCGCTTTTCTGGCAAATTATTTGAACGACACCGACAGCGAAATCCGGGCCGAAGCCGCATGGGCACTGGCTGCGACCGATGCGCCCGGTGATCTTGCCCAAGTCCTGCAGTCCCGCCTGGCGATGGAACAGGACGCCGAGGTCAGAAAGCGCCTGTATCAGGCGCTCGGCAACCAGGAAAACCCGAACCTGGATGCGGCGGCGGGATCAATTTTTAAGGAGACCGACCTGGAGGCAAGGCTGGCCGGGTATGATCTGCTGGCCCGGGGCCTGAAAGGCTCGGAAAATGCCGCCCTGTCGGAACAATTTAAAACACGAGCGATACCGGAACTCCAGGAAGTCGCGCTGTCCGACGTGAATTTGAATGTAAAACTCAGCGCGGTGATCACCCTTAAACGGGCAAATACTTCGGATTCTTTGCGCGCCCTGGAGGAAATCGCTGCCCATAGTCTGGATTACAGGGTTGTGGAAGCAACGGGCCTTAACAAATAAACGATAATCAAAAAAAGGAGGGTAAAATGAAGGGAGAGGGCATGAGGAGGTTTCTTAAATGGGGACTGATGCTGATGGCTATGGCGGTCCTTTTATTGCCGGTAAGTTCCTATGCTGAAATCGATATCAGCGGTGAATGGTATGTGTATGCCAAACCCGAGGGGGAAAAAGAAGAGCCGGCCATGTTGTGGGAATTTAATCAAACCGGAAACCAGTTTACATTCGTTAATAAAACTGAGGGGGATAGCGGTTCCGGCACCCTCAACGGTGCGGATATTCAATTCAGCATAACGGATGAAGAAGGCACAGCCTATGTGCAAGGCACGGTTTCCGGCAATCAAATGACGGGAACATGGAGCACAACCTATGGAGAGTCAGGAACCTGGCGTGGCGAACGGGTTGACACCACAACGGAAGCTTCCTATGAGATCGACTCGAATGATATCCCCTGCGGGGCTTTAATCTGGGATTTGAGCGGCAACTATTCCTACGAATTTTATGATTGTGAAGGGACGATTAACATGTCCCAGGATTCAAAGGGGAAAATCACCGGAACCGGAGGCGCGGATTGTGAGGGATACTTTGATGAGGGAATCTGGATGGATTTAGATCTTGACTGGGGCTTGAAGGGATCGATCAAGCAAAAAGACGGGATAGCCACGGTCAAACTCAGCATGAAGCTCACCGGCACGGTGAATGTTCCTGACGCGGGTGAGTATGACGTTAAAGGGACGGAAAAAATAACCGCAGTGATAGATGCTGAGGAGGGAGCCTTAATCGGCACAATGGATATAAAGGTGAGTATAAAGGGGTTTGATTCTATGAAGGAAAAAGGAGTCGATTTCTACGAAGACCTTCCCTGGGATATGGACGGATCCTGGGAGCTTGACATCCATGGCACCAGCGACGGTAAAAAAATGGTCGGAGACAGCCTGATGTGGCTTTCAAACGGCGACACCCTTCCCTTTTCCGCTAAGGGAAAATACAATTCAAAAAGCTATGAAACCAAGTTCACCCTCAAGGGAACAGACAATGCCAGCGGGTGCAAGCTGTCACCCGTGATCAATGAACTGACCGACGCCGTGGTATCGATGACGGGAAAGGTGCTGGGACAGTCGATAAAATGTAAATAGGATTCCGATTATACCGGCTGGCAAAAAAACCAAATCCTGAATTCGGCGGCAGACGCCCGGCGTTGATGACACACCGAGGGCGTTCAAAATTCTGTGTCAGTTAACCGAAAGCTGATATAGGTACCAGCAAAAAAAGGAGAACTGACATGATGAAACAAAACACAGGATTTGAT
>CAZFWD010000041.1:0-9445 GCA_964522535.1 uncultured Desulfonema sp. | reverse complement strand
GCTCGGCGAAGGGGCGGCGGCATCCCTGCGCAGCGACCCCCAGGCCAAGTCTTTAGGCGAATACCTGCGCGCAAGGGTCATCGACATGCCCGAGGCGATTTTAAAAAACAGCCGGCTCTGATCTTATCTCACCCGGCGCATTTCCGCTTCGATCTCATTGAGCTTGATCCGGGCCTGCTCATTATTCGGGTTTTCCCTGATCTCGGCGATCAGCTCGTCAACCGCCTTGTCGGGAATTCCCTCGCGGTAGTACTCCATGGCCTGGTGATAGTGGGAACTGGTCTGCGCTCTTTCCTGTTGCCGGGCCTCGATATACTTTTCATGGGCCGCAGCGTTTGAGGGGTCCATCTTGATGGCGATCTGATAATAGATAATGGCGTCGTCCAGCTCGCCTCTTTCATAATACGTGTCGCCGACCTGCATGGCCTCCGTGGAATTTTCAAGGTTCTCCGCCTCAATCCGGTCGATCTCCCGCTGAAAGAGGTTGTAATCAAACTCCTTTATCTTGTTGACCTCATCGGCGATGCCGGTCTGGTCATGCTTGAAGATGATATTGGTGTCTTCCGCGCAGACAGCGGTGGGGATCAGAAAAATAATAAGCATGAAAATAATGCTGCCGGTAATAAAATGTCGGTTCATGGCGTCCTCCATTGGGAATGGGTCTTATGTCATTGATGTGGTTTGTTGGGTGTCTGTCCTGATTTAATATCACAAAATCCCGTCAATTTGTCAATCATGCCCTGGCGGATCGGTGAATATATCCGCTTTACGCATTTTTTAGCCTGTGATATCATTAAATTGTTTTATGTACCGGTTTTATTCCCCATTGCGAGCTCGGCTGATAAACGGCTGGATTAAATCAAGCAATGATTGAAAAATCCGCAAATCCCATGTCCGGGACGACCAGCGCCCTGGGCATCTGCCTGGGAGCCTCCACCCTTTCGGTGGCGCATCTGGAAAACGCCTCATCCGAAAATCCGTCATCGGCATCCCCAAGGATCGTAACCCACAAGGAGTACCCCCACGGCGGCAACCCCAAGGCCATGCTCAAGCGCGTGTTTGAGGAATTTGATCCGGACCGCTACGACCGGATCGCCGTGACCGGCCGCCGTTTCAGACATTTTGTGAATCTGTCCACCGTTTCAGAACCTGAAGCCGTGGAATACGCCTATGCCTATCTCAAGCCCCCCGGCCTGATTTGTCCGGCCGTGGTGTCGGCCGGCGGAGAGACCTTCATGGTCTATGTGCTGAACAAAAACGGCGAGATCTCCAATGTTTTGACCGGGAATAAATGCGCCTCGGGCACCGGCGAGTTTTTTCTTCAGCAGCTTCGCCGCATGGGGGTGTCCCTGGACCAGGCGGCCCAATGGTCTGCGCATGAGACCCCTTATGCCGTTTCCGGAAGGTGTTCGGTGTTCTGCAAATCCGACTGCACCCATGCCATCAACAAGGGAATCCCCAAATCCCGGGTGACCGCGGGCCTGTGCCGCATGATGGCCAACAAGGTCCTGGAGCTTCTAAAAAAGGTGGAGCGCAAAAACATCATGATCGTGGGAGGCTCCAGCCGCAACCGCATGATGATCCACTACCTGCAAGCCGAGATCGATCACCTCATCGTGCCGGATCAGGCCCCCTACTTTGAGGCCCTGGGCGCGGCCCTCTGGGCGCTTCAACACCCCACGCGCAAATTTTCAAAAACAGCAGGCCTTCTCAGGGAGCAGACCGCCTCCTTTGACATTCTTCCCTGTTTAAAAAACTACCGGGAAAGGGTGACCTTCAAGGAGCTGGCTGTTCAGCGGCCCGAGCCCGGGGATGTCTGTATTTTAGGCCTGGATGTGGGCTCCACCACCACCAAGGCGGTCTTGATGCGCGTATCCGATAACGCGATGCTGGCCTCCATCTATCTTTTGACCAGCGGGGACCCGGTGGGGGCTTCCCGCAAATGCTACCGGGAAATCGCCGATCAGGTAAAGGCCCAGGTGGATCTTTCCGGAATTTCCATCATCGGGCTCGGGGTGTGTGGGTCCGGCCGGCAGATCGCTGGGCTGCATGCGCTGACAGACGGCATCATCAACGAGATCATCGCCCATGCAACGGCCGCGGTTTATTTTGATCCCCAGGTGGACACGATTTTTGAGATCGGCGGCCAGGACGCCAAATACACCTATATCACCGCCGGGGTGCCTTCGGATTACGCCATGAACGAGGCCTGCTCGGCCGGGACCGGTTCGTTTCTGGAGGAATCCGCCTACGAGACCCTGGGGGTGAGGGTGGCCGATATCGCGGACATCGCCCTTGAGGGCGGGCATCCCCCGAATTTCAACGACCAGTGCGCGGCCTTTATCGCATCGGACATCAAGACCGCCATTCACGAAGGGATCGAGCACGCGGACATCCTGGCGGGTCTGGTCTATTCCATCTGCATGAACTACACCAACCGGGTCAAGGGCAACCGTCCGGTGGGGGAAAAGGTCTTCATGCAGGGCGGCGTCTGCTACAACCGGGCCATTCCCATGGCCATGGCCGGCCTCTGCGGCAAGCCCATCGTGGTGCCGCCGGAGCCGGGCCTGATGGGCGCCTACGGGGTCGCCCTTGAGGTCAAGAAGCGGATCGAACTCGGCCTGATGGCTGAAAAATCCTTTGACCTGCTGAAACTGGCGGGCCGGGAGGTGAGCTACGGCAAACCCTTTATCTGCAAGGGCGGAAAGGAAAAATGCGACAGGGGATGCGAGATCAGCGTGATCAAGCTGGATGGAAAAAGCTATCCCTTTGGCGGGGCCTGCAACCGCTACTACAACCTGCGGTTCAAGCTGGATTACGATGTATCCCGGCTGGATATGGTGAAGCTGCGGGAGCAGTTTATATTTGAGCGTTTTCAGCCGGCGGGTTTGAAAAACCCGAAAGGCAGGGTGGCTGTTAACAAGAGCTTTCTGACCAACTCGTTTTACCCTTTGTATTCGACCTTTTTCTCAGGGTTAGGGTTTGAAACGGTTTATCCCAGGACCCCTTCCCAGGAAGGGATCGACCGTCGAAACGCCGCGTTCTGCCATCCGGCGGAACTGGCCCACGGTTTTTTTCATGCCCTGCTCAAAGCAAGCCCCGCGCCCGATTTTCTGTTTCTGCCCCATATCCGTTCGATTCCGGTTCAAAACGGGCAAAAAAATTCCCAGCTCTGCCCGTTTGTGCAGGCAGAGCCGTATTACCTTCAGACCGCCTTTAAAGAAGACCTGGCCGCCGTTAAAAAGCAGGGGACAAGGGTGTTGTCGCCGTTTATCGATATGAGAGAGGGGTTTGCCGATGCCGAAAACGCATTCTTACAGACGGCCCTGCAAATGGGCTGCAGCCGCCATACAGCAACCGCGGCCTTTCAAAAGGCCATGGCCCGCCAGCAGGAATGCCAGACGGAGATGCGGCGCACCGGCGCGGAACTGTTAAAAACCCTCGAGGCGAATCCGGAAAAAACCGCCGTGGTCATCTTCGGCCGGTCTTATAACGCCATGGTGGGAGAAGCCCACATGGGGATTCCCCACAAACTCGCATCCCGAGGGGTGCTGGTCATTCCGTTTGATTTTCTTCCCTATGACCAGGAGCCCGCCAAAAGGCACATGTACTGGGCCATGGGGTAGATGATCCTCAAGGCCGCCCGGTTCGTCTGCAAACACCCCCAGCTTTTCGCTGCCTACATCACCAATTTTTCCTGCGGGCCGGACTCTTTTCTTATCGGCTATTTCCGGTCCATCATGGGCCGCAAACCCAGCCTGACCCTTGAACTGGACAGCCATACCGCGGACGCCGGCATTGAAACCCGGATCGAGGCGTTTTTAGATATAGTGGCCCAGTACCGGCAGATTCAGGCCAAAAAGGGCGTCTTGCGCCAAAAGACGGTTTTTCTTCCTGCGGCCGCCTTTCTGGACAACGGCATTCCCAGAGTGAAAACCTCCGCCGGCGAGGTCCTGCCCTTAAACGATCCTCAAGTGACGCTTCTGTTTCCCTCCATGGGCCGCATCGCCACCCAGGCCATCTGCACGGTGTTTAAGGAAGCCGGATACCATGTGGCGACCCATCCGCCGGCGGACGAGGCGGTGCTGAAGCTGGGCCGCGCCAACACCTCCTGCAAGGAGTGCCTGCCGCTCATTTTAACCACCGGCACGCTTTTAAATTATATTCAGACCCAAAAACAGCCCAATGAGATCGTCGTCTATTTCATGCCCTCGGCCTCCGGCCCCTGCCGATTCGGCCAGTACGCCGTTTTTTTGGAAGACCTGATCAGGCGGCTTGAAATCAAGGACACCGCGGTTTTTTCCCTCACCTCGGACAACACCTACTTCGGCATGGGAAAGCATTTCAACTACTACAAGGCCTGGTGGGCGATCCTCATCTCCGACATCATGGAGGACATTCGGTCCATGCTGCTGGCCGATGCCGCGCAAACCGATTCGGCCATGGTCTGTTTTGAAAGCCAGTGGCGGCTGATCCTCGATGCCCTTGAAAAAAAGAATCTGGCAGGTCTTATGCGGCAGCTTGACACATCCATGGACCAGCTTGCCGCCATCCCCTTAAATCGGCCGGCCGAAGATGTGCCGAAAATTTTGCTCACCGGAGAGATCTTTGTCCGCAGGGACTCCCTGTCCCGCCGGCACATCACCGAAAGGCTTGCGGAAAACGGGTTTGCGGTGATCTGCTCGCCGGTATCCGAATGGATTCGGTACACGGACTACATGTTGGGCATCGACGGATACTGGCAGCCCCTTCCCATGGGTCAAAAAATCAGGTTTTACATCCGCCAGGGTCTGATGAACCGCTATGAAAAGCGGGTGATCGGATCCATGACCCGCTCCGGCCTGGTAACACTCGAACCGGTTCATATGCAGGCCATCATCGATCATGCCTCGCCTTATCTTTCCAAGAATCTAAGCGGAGAGGCGGTGCTGACCGTGGGCAGCTCCCTGGCCGAAGTGGGGGAAAAGGTCTGCGGGGTGATCGCCATCGGCCCGTTCGGCTGCATGCCCAACCGGCTTGCCGAATCGATTTTAAGCGAGGCCATGACCGCGGATTCCAAGCTCGCCGTGGATTCAAACGATGCCGGGCTCAAATCCGCGCTCGCGGATATGGCGGACCTGCCGTTTCTATCCATTGAAAGCGACGGATCGCCGTTTCCCCAGCTTATCACAGCCAAAATCGAGGCCTTTTGCCAGCGCGCCCTGCGGCTTCACCAGCGGATGCGGCAGGGCTGATTTTTTTAGCTATTCTTGGAATCAACCCCTGATTCCTGGCAATTATTGCGAAACACTTCAAATCGTTATGGAACCGTAAAAAGTCCAGACTGTTCGCTTCGTAAGGCCTTGAGTTTATCCGGTCATGCTTTTTTTCATGACCCCGTCCTCCGCACCTTTTTATTTCAGCAAATGGGTCTGGCCTGTTGTGATGGCATCGACGACTAATTTTCCGGCCACCTTCAACTTTCCCAAAGCCCCTTTCTTGTGGGCCATAATCTCGTCGAGAAGATCCTCCCTGGTTTGCGGCGGCATCACCTCGGTAGGCTTTTTTTGCAAAGATATTGCTTTGTTGGGGCATGTGGGGACGCATACCCCGCATCCGATGCAACGGTTGAGGTCCACGGAGGCCCGATTGTTCCGTTCAGACACCTTTACCGCGCCGACCTGGCAGCGTCTTTCGCAGGTGCCGCATCCATCGCATGCGTCGGTATCGACGACCGCGTAAAAATTTGAAGCCCAAAAATCAACGGGTTTAGGCAGGCTTTTATGCATCGCCAGCATGCCGCAGCAGCACCCGCAACAGGAACAAATGGACTCGGGCTTTAGGGTATTGGAGGGCTGAAGCACCAACCCCTGTTTTTGATTCTTTTCAAGGATGGACATCGATTCATCTATGGTAATTTCTCTTCCAAGGCCGTAGCGCAGGGCAGCCTGGGCCAGGTTTCCGATGGCGAGGCAGGTTTCTTTTCGATCGGTAACCCGACAAGGCTCCCCCAGTAAGGCTTTTTTTTGACGGCAGATGCATTCCACAACGGCAAAAGGCGGTTCAGCCTGTTTCATCAGCAGCGCCACCTCATCGAACGTACTGACGTTATGTTGCGGCATGATGCTTTTGGCGATCGGAATGGTGCGCATCTGGGGGCGTTTTGTACTGAGAAATTCCACCCCGAATTTTTTATCGGATATATATTCATCAAAATCCTTTATGAACTCCGGCGTGAGCCTGCCGAGTTGATATTCATACATCCCCACAACAAGGGGAGGAATACAAAAAAATTTTTTGGCGCCTTTAATTTTTGATTCCACCCCTCCCTTTTGTTCAATGCGGTCAAGCAGCGCTTCCAATTTTTTTCGCGATCCAACTAAGTGCTTGGCTCTTTCAAACACCGTTTCGATCGGTTCCAACCGGTAGGTCAAACATGCGGCGATCTCAGCCTCCTGGGGCGTAAAAATATGTTTTAAAACCCTTATTTCAGCACCTGACCTTGTGGCTGGAAATCCCACCGCCTGATTATTTAAGTGGCGTTGAAGTTTAATATAGACGCCTTCATCCTTTTCCATTTTTAAACCCTCTTTTTATACAGATCAATTCTTTGCGTATATGAGGGACGCCCCTAACCTTTTAACTTAAATCAAATGTAAATTCCTTTCTTGAGCCAAAAGTTTGTGAATCGGAAGTCAAAAGTGTGGAACGTCCTATAGTCGTCCTTTTAAAGACTGACGCGGTTAGCCGGCGCAGCGCTCAGGGTTGACCCGTTCGATTTTACATTTCCTTGCCATACCTCTCGGATGTGTCCTTAAGCAGTGAAATTTCGATACCGAGACTGACGCATTGTTTTCCGTCCATGCAGAGGGTGGCGTCATTTTCGTCCAGGTAGTGTTTGATTTCCTGCCCGCCCTTTTTCAAATAAACAGCCCAGGATTTTATTTTATCGTCATACTCCACATTGATATCGATGCCGCATTCGCCGATATCCGGATAAATGGACTCAATTTTTTTACAAAGTGTTTTTTTATCGATCATGTTTTTCCTCCTTACGCGTTGAAGATAGAAATTTGAAATGATAACATCCATTTTCGCATGTCGCCGCGCATGTCCCGCAACCGATGCATTCTTCTTCATCGATGTAGATGCTTATCGCCATTTTTTCCTTTTTGACGTATCGTCTGCGTTATAGTTTTTTCAGGCATGCTTCAATAAATGCCGGAAGATCGGCAGGACTCCGGCTCGATACCAGGTTGCCGTCTACCACTACTTCCCGGTCTATAAACTCGGCCCCGGCGTTCTTGATGTCCTGGATCACGGACTTCCAGCCGGTGACCTTACGGCCCCTGATCACATCCGCAGTAATCAGAAGCTGCGGCGCGTGGCAGATGGAGAACACGGGTTTCCCGCTTTTCATAAATTCCCTGGTGAATCGTACCGCATCCTCATCAACCCTCAGCTTATCCGGCGAATACCCGCCGGGGATAAGAAGGGCGTCGAACTCCCCCACGGAAACATCCTTTACCGCCTTGTCGATCTTTGCCGGGGTTTGCTTTTTCTTTCCCTTGACCGTCTCTCCGGCTTTCAGCCCCACGCGGACGATCTTGTGCCCCGCCTTTTTGAACGCCTCGACCGGTTCGGAATACTCCGAATCCTCGAACATATCCGTAATAATAACCCCAATCGTAGCCATCATTCTACCTCCTTAGATAACCCCTCAGCCGCCCGAAACCCCGATAGAATCTTCAGCATCTTCTCCCTGCCGGGAGGCTGCATTTCAGGCAGCGGCCGGTCGGTTACCGCTTTTCTGAATCTTTCGGCAAATACCTCTGCCGGCGCTGTTTTGTAGATGACGCCGATGGGTATCTTCTCCCCTCCCTCCATGGATTTGTCCAGAGCGGCCTGCCGGTCGTTCGAATCGTAATCGTCGCCTATCTTGATGATACGCTCCGTGTACCAGCTCATCGGATGCTTACCCCAGGTGATGCAGGGTTGGATGACATCGACATAGGAGAATCCCCGGTGGGAGATCGCCTCGACAAGCAAACCCTTGAGGTGCTCGATATCTCCCGCAAATCCCCTTGCCACAAAGCCGCAGCCGTGGAGGATCGCGATGGCCATTGCATTCAGCGGGGCAAGTTCCACGCCTCTGAACTGGAGAGCCCTTTTTTCTCCCCGTGGCGTTGTAGGTGAGGCCTGCCCCTTGGTCAGGGCGTATATCTCGTTGTTATGAACAACGACGGTAATGTCGGGATTGCGGCGAAGCGTATGGATAAAATGGTTGCCTCCCTCCCCGTAACAGTCGCCGTCTCCGGTGACGACGATCGTGGTCAGTGTTGGATTGGCCGCGTGAATCCCCAAAGCAACGGGAAGCGCCCTGCCGTGCAGGCCGTTGAAGAAATTGCATTTGAGATAGTGGGGCAGCTTGGCAGCCTGGCCGATGCCGGACACCATGCAAACCTCGTGGGGAGCCCTGTTGAGTTCCACCAGCGCCTTTTTGAAGGCCTGAAGGATGCCGAAGTTGGGACAGCCCGGGCACCACTGGACCTCCACGTTATTTTTGTAGTCCTCCATAGTACTCATCGAAGTAACTCCTTATGTACTCGCCGGTTAACGGCAGACCGTCGTATCGGCTGATGGTGCCTCGAAAGGACACGCCGTATTCCGATCGTAACAATCGGGATAGCTGTCCGGTAGCATTGCTCTCCACCGTGATGTAAGCCTTTCCCTTCGGAAAGGTAAACTGCGGCAGGGGCCACAGTTCGGTGAAGTGGAGCATTCCCACCTTCCTTCCTTCCTGTTTCAAGCTATAGAGAGCTTCCAGGAGGGCTCCCCGGGAGGATCCCCACCCGACAAGAACGGTATCGGCATCATTCACGTCGATTTCTTCCGGAAGAGAAATTTCCTTTTTCAGGCTATCGAGCTTGGCGATCCTTTTTTTGACCATAGCCCCGACAGTCGCGCCGAGGTCCTCGGTGATATGGCCTTCCTCATCGTGCTCGTCGCTGTCCACACCCACCAGATGCCGGCTCTGTCCTGGATAGAGCCGTGGGGAGATTCCGTTTTTGGTCAGCCGGTAACGCTTGTAATCGCTCATTTCCCGGGGATCGGCCAGGTAGAAGTCGGGGCCGGCGGTGCCGAAATCAAAATCTGTAAAGCAGAACTGTGAGTCGGCCAGAAAGTGATCGGTGAGCACGATCACCGGCATCTGGTACTTATCCGCGAGGTTGAAGGCGCGAACGGATTTGAGGAAGGCATCGTAAGGATCGGAGGGGGCCAGCACCAGCTTGGGGAACTCGCCGTGTCCCGCATTAATTGCAAACAGCAGTTCTCCCTGGGCCGTCCTGGTGGGAAGCCCGGTTGCGGGACCGGGCCTCTGGGCAAGGACGATGACCAGCGGGGTTTCCGTCATTCCGGCCAGGCTCACCCCTTCCACCATCAGGGCGAACCCCCCGCCCGAGGT
>CAZFWD010000040.1:0-5117 GCA_964522535.1 uncultured Desulfonema sp. | reverse complement strand
CAAAACGGGGGTTTCGGCCGATCCGCAGGGGATTGAACACCTTGTCAAGCCCCTGGAATTCCACAAGCGGGTTGCCGTCCAGCCAGTTCATCAGCTCCGGGGTGCCCATGGCGTAGGTGGTGAGGGATTTGCCGGGAAAGTTTTCCTTATAGCGGTTGGTCACGGCCCCGCTTTTTACCAGGTCCATCAGGGCGTCGGTAAATATCGGGGTATGAATGCCCAGGTCCTTTTTCTGCATCAGGTGCTTGGACAGGGATTCATACAGGGGGCCCAGGGAGAAGGCGATACAGCTTCCATCCTCGATGGCGGAGGCCACGTTGGCGGCCACCCGGTCAAACACCGCGTCGGGAAGCCATCGGTCGAAATAGATCGGTTTTTCGGTGGATTTGACCAGAAAATGGAACGCGTCGATGGAGACAAAGGTGTTGCCCAGGGTCTGGGGAACATCCGGGTTAATCTCCCCGACCAGCAGCGGCGCCTGGCTCATGATCTGGTGGGCGACGTCCACGGCGATGCCGAGGCTGCAGTAGCCGAGCCGGTTGGGCGGGGTGATCTGGATGAACGCGACATCACACTGAATCCGGCGGGAGGCGATCAGTTGGGAGAGGCGGGAAAACCGGCTGGGGATCAGGTCCACTCTGCCGGCGGTGATCGCGTCATTGGCCACCCACCCGGAAAAGAAGGTCTTTAAGCGGTATTTTTGTTCATGGAGCTGTTTGACGGAAAGGGCGTCGCCGAAGCTCAACAGCTGAAACAACTCCAGGTCCCGCAGGTTGTCCGCGTGGGAATCCATCAGGTGTTTGATCAGGGTGCGCGGCTCGCCGGCACCGGTGCTCAGGAAGATGCACATGCCGGGCTCTATTTTCTCCAGCACCTTTTCCGGGGAAACCACACGTTTTTCCCATTGGGTTTCGTTTGTCTTATCCATTTTGACAAGGGCTCACATTTGACAAGGGCTTATAAAAAGATCCCCTTACCTTCGGTCTGTAAGAGTAAGGGGATCGGTTGAATCATCCTTTCGGCCTGACCGGTGCGTGTGTTGATCAGTCCTTGGGATACATGGCGTCGATCTCGTTCTTATAGGCCTCAAGGGCGATGTTTTTCTTCACCTTCATGGTCGGGGTCATCATTTTGTTGTCGATGGTGAATTCCGGAACAATGGTGAATTTTTTAATGGTTTCATACTTCGGCAGGTTCTTGTTCTTTTCCGTGATTTCGCTTTCGATCAGTTTGTTGATCTCATCATTTTTCAACAGGTCCTCAAATTTTGTGAAGCTGATCCCTTTTTCCTGCGCGTAGGCCGTGATGTTTTCCTGATCAAGGGTGACCAGGGCGGTGAGGAACTTGCGCCTGTCCCCGATCACGACGATCTGGTTGATGTATTTGGATGTGGCGATATGCCCCTCGATGGCGGACGGGGCGATATTTTTTCCGCCCGCGGTGATGATGAGGTCCTTTTTCCGGCCGGTGATCCGCAGGAAGTTTTCGGAATCGATTTCGCCCAGATCGCCGGTCCGCAGCCAGCCGTCCTTGGTGAAGGTCTTGGCGGTCTCCTCGGGCATTTTATAGTATTCCCGCATGACATTGCGGCCCTTGTAGAGAATTTCGCCGTCTTCCGCGATTTTCTGCTCGACCCCCGGTCCCGGAGGTCCCACCCAGCCGACCCGGTAGTTGTTTTCACGGTTGACGTTGGTAAAAGAGGTGTTTTCCGTCATGCCGAGCCCTTCCAGGATCAGCACCCCTGATCCGATGAAGAATTTGTGAATCGCCGGATCAAGGGGGGCAGCCCCGCTGATGCAGAACCTTAGCCGTCCGCCGAGCGCATCCTGGATCTTGTGAAACACCAATTTGGTAGCGATCTTATGCTTTATGGAGAGCCCGAGAGGAGCCGGTTTTTTTGCCAGCAGGCAATCCGCCATTTCATCCCCGACAGACCTTGCCCAGTTGAATATTTTTACGGCCACCCCGCCCTTGGCCTCTGCGCCGCTGATCACCTTTGAATAGACCTTTTCATAGATGCGCGGCACGCTGGGGAACCAGTGGGGACGGGCGTTTTTCAGGTCTTCCACAAGGGTGTCCATGCTTCGGGCAAAGTTGGTGGTGGCGCCCACCAGCATGGTCGTGTTGACCAGGGTTCGGGCAAAGATATGCGCCAGGGGCAGGAAAAGAAAGGTTTCATCCCCTTCCCGAACATCGGCGCAGCCCCCGGCGGATTGGGAGGTGAATATCACGTTATCCTGGGTAATGACCGCGCCCTTGGGGACCCCGGTGGTTCCGGAGGTATAAACAAAGGTGGCGACATCGTCGGCTTTGACCTCCTTGATTCGCTGCTGGAGATCCTTTTCCGTGACACTTTTGCCGAGCTGCATAAACGCATCATAGCTGATGATCCAGTCATCCCCTTTATAGTCGCCCTCAAAAAGGATGACCTTTCGAATATTGGGAATTTCGTTTCGGATTTCTATGATTTTGTCAAGCTGCGCCTGATCCTGTACAAATGCAATAACCGCATCGGAATGGTTGATGATGTATTTGCAGTCTTCAGGGAGGTTGGACTGGTAAATGCCCACGGTGACCGCGCCGGAGATTAAATCGGCCATGTCGGTTAAGACCCATTTATAGCATGAATAGCTGAGAATGATCACCTTGTCGTTTTTTTTGACGTCCAGCGCCATCAGGCTTTTTGCCGCCTGTTTGACCTGATCGTAGTATTCCGTCCAGGTTACCGATTCCGACGTGCCTTCCGCGTCCAGAAACCAGCGGTAAGCGGTTACATCCGGTTTTGCATCAACGGTTTTTTTCAGCATCTGGTGAACGTTCTGATAATCAACGATGCGCATGACAGCCTCCCTTTTTGTGGTTTATATTTCGAAACGATTTTCCCGTTGGTCCTTCAAGATGCGCGCTGTCCCTTAACGCCTTGCGGTATAAGCCCTCATGGGTGTTGTGGGTCAAATCCTCAATCTATTTTTTCCTATGAAAGAAACCGATAAATGTCAAGTATTTTTAAACTTTTAAAGTCCAAACAGGATACCGGCGTATCCCACGAACGAATCCCCGGGGCTTTTTTCATAGCTTGAGCTGTATCCGACGGTCTTTGCGGTTGTCGCGCCGAGCGCCCTGGATGCGGCGATCGCGCCGGCTGCGGCGCCCGGGCAGCAGGCGTTATGGTCCGCAAGCGCACCGGATATAACGGCTTTCGTATCCATTCCCGTCATCCAATCGATCACCTTTTTATCATGCGAATCCTTTGCCCAGGTATACGCCTTTCGACCCATTCCGGCGGGGGCAAACCCGTAGTTGGACCCGTAGTGGGTGAGGTCCGTGGACCCGATGACCCGAATATCCAGGTTTGCCTGTTTGGCCAGCTCCGCCACGGTCGTTCCGATTTCTATGGCGATGGCAGACGGCGGCAGGCCGATGGGCAGAAGCCGGGATTGATCAAAGAAGTATTTGATAAACGGAAGCTGAAGCTCAATGGTGTTGTCCGGGGTGAACCGGTCGGCCGTTTCGATGGTAAAGGAAAATCGCTCGACAAGGCCCTTCGCCAGGTTGCTTTCGATCTCGATATCCCCGAACGGCGTCTCCCAGGCCCCTTCGGTCATGATAAAGCTCGGCGAGCGGGGGTGAAGGTGCATGCCGAAGACCACAACCGCGTCCGGCTGACGGCCGCCCTTTGGGTCCTGAAGGGCGTAGATCACATTGCAGGCCAGGCTTCCGGAAAAGTACCAGCCGGCGTGGGGAACGATCCCGCCGACAAATTTTTGATCCGGTTCGATATGGAACCGGGTCTCATTCAGAAAGGCGTTGATCTCTTTTTCACAGTCAGCGGCTCGCGCCGGATACCAGCTTCCGGCAAAGGTCGCTCTCCGGGTGTTCATGGCCTCCTCCTGTTTTTATTGGACTTTTACGATTCCATCAGGATTCAACATTACGGATGAAACCGGGAAAACGCTTTTTTAAACCCCGGCATCGCGTCCGTGATGGTGTTGTCATCTACGCAGAACGCCAGCCGAAAATATCCCGGACCGCCGAACCCGACTCCCGGAACCGCAAGGATCAGCTCCTCCTGAAGGGCTTTAACAAACCTGACATCATCTTCGATGGGGGATCGGACAAACAGGTAGAATGCGCCTTCCGGCTCCGTAAACTCGTATCCGATGCCTTTTAAGCCGTCGCATAGCAGCTTCCGTTTTCTGGCGTAGTGGGACACGTCGACGCTTTTTCCCTGAAGGTCCGCGACAAGCCGCTGCATCAGGGCCGGGGCGTTGACAAACCCCAGGATCCGGTTGGCCAACCCCATTCCGTTGATCAGGTCGGTTTTATAGGTTGCGGACGGATTGACCGCCACAAACCCGATCCGTTCCCCGGGCAGGGAGAGGTCCTTGGAATAGGAGGTGGTGATGATGCTTTCTGAGTAGCAGGAGAAAATGCTGGGCACCTGGACGCCGTCATATACGATTTTCCGGTAGGGCTCATCCGAGATCAGGTACAGGGTTTTTGCGTATTTTTTGCTTTTTTCAGCAAGCAGGCTTCCAAGATCCCTTAAGCTCTGTTCAGAATAGATCCGGCCGGTGGGGTTGTTGGGGGAATTGATGAGAACCGCCTTGGTTTTTTCCGAGATCGCGGCGTACATGGCGTTTAAGTCCAGGGAGAAGTCGGGCTGAGTGGCCGATGTCTTTAAACTTCCGCCGTGGTTGTCCACATAGAAGTTATACTCCATGAAATAGGGCGCCGGGGTGATGACTTCGTCTTGGGGGTCCAGAATGGTTTTTAAAATCACGTTAAGGCCGCCGGCTGCGCCGCAGGTCATCAGGATTTCGTTTTGGGTGATTTTTGTTTCCTGCTCCCGGGAAAGGTAATCGGCCACAGCCTTTCGCACATGGGGATAGCCGGGGTTGGGCATGTAGGCGTGGGCGCGGGGTTCATCGCTTTCAGCAAGCGCTTTGAGTTTTGTTTTAAACGCGGCCGGCGGCTTCATGTTGGGGTTGCCCAGGCTGAAGTCAAAGACCTTGTCCGCGCCGTGAAGGGCTTTGAGCCGAGCGCCCTCCTCGAACATTTTACGAATCCACGAAGATCGCGTGATAAAGGCTTCGATCTTCTTTGAAATCGTCATT
>CAZFWD010000039.1:0-4810 GCA_964522535.1 uncultured Desulfonema sp. | reverse complement strand
GCTGCAGGCTCTACCCTCCGGCCTGTAAGCCCTACGGGCTGGAAGCGGAGCCGGAAGCCGGTGATTTTATATAATTGACAGAATTCCTTAACCCTGGCCCAGACCGATCACCAATACGCTATATTCAAAAAGGCAGGTTTGCAATGATTTATACCCGATATCAAGATACATGTACGAGTCGCACCAGGGCCAGCACGGCCAGAATGTTTCGGAGTTTCATGGTGTGTTCTCCGTCACGCTGCTTACTTCGGCATTGTGAAAACTGGCGCTGGTGTTGGACAAGGTCCGCATCCCGGCCATCCCTGTGGAGAAGGTGTCGTCCTGGAATTCGAAAGCAATCATGCCGTCGACCCGTACGCTGCTGCTGGTACCCCGGGTGGTGATCGATATGGGACTGCCCGTAAACGGGAAACCCGTCGGGAAACTTGATCCGCTGAAAGGGTGACTGTTCCTTGCCGTCGATCACCTTGCGCACTAAAAATTCACCGGAACCGTAACCGGGATCGTATTGAAAGCAGTAGCCCGAGATCTGTTTTTCACCGTCTGCACGAAAGTAGATGCCGTAGCCGGGGCCTGAATCGAGGGTGGCATTGATCATCAAGGTATAGTCGGCCCACTGCGGGTCGCCGAAGGCCAGCTGGTGTTCTCCAGGGTTCTTGGGGCTCAAGCCGCTGCCGGTGACGGCCCAAATGCCGATCAGCGGCACCAGGGCGTCCATGGATCTTAAATCGCTGGAAAACAACGACTCCATGGCGTCATCGACAGGCGACGGATCCTGCTAGGCATGGACCGAGCAGCCGATTTTCGGATAGCGTGGATCAGCAGGATCGTTATAAATCCAGACGTATTGGCCCCCGGACGAACACCGGAACTCGGGTGCGATGGACAGATCGGCTTGATGGGTCCTGAGAAACTGTTCCTGCTCGGCGAGTTCGATGTGCCGACGGTTGGCGAGGCAGGCGGAGGCCCGGGCCTGCCGGATATACGATTGGTACTGGGGCACGGCGATGGCCGCCAGGGCCGCGATCACGGCCATGACCGTCAATACTTCCAGGAGGGTGAACCCCAGGGAAGGTTTCTGGCTGTTTCCAGTAAGGTTCATCTTTTCACCTTGGGTGCAGGGCGGTTCTTCTCCACCCGCAATTCAGACAGGCCGTGGCGCTCCGGTTCCGGACACATCACGATGGTATTGCCGCCGTTTTCCATCACGCGGCAGGCGCGGTTGCCGGCCGGGCACACCAGGGTCGGATCAGGCGGCTTTCCCTGGCGCCGGATCGCCGATTGCCGCCAGAGGTTGTGGATGCACGCGTCGGTGCGGGCATCAGTGGCATAGGTGCCGCGCCGGATCGGCGGTTCGGGTTGAAAGACCCCGGCCAGTACCGGTATCCGGATCAGAACGATTCCCGAGCAGACGAGGATGAAAACCCACCCGACGGCCATCCAGAAAAATCGTTTTCTTTTTTGGCGGACCGCCGTCTCGGCCGCCCGGACCCGGCGTTCCTCAAGGTTCCGGTTCATGTCTCCGGCGGCCGTGAGCGCCTGGCAGGTATGGAACATCGGGGCATCTGCGGGTTGGCTTTCAGGGCACAAGGCACATAGCGGTTTTTGACATCAGGCGCATTTTTGCACGGCATCCGTGTCGGGGTGGTAATGGCATCGCATGGATATTTCTCCCGCTTTTGGTCGTTCAGGAGCGCTTTAAAAAGCGCCCCACCCGGGCCAGCAAGCGCCTGGGGTTAACCGGCTTGGTCAGATAGTCGTCAGCCCCGGCCGCAATGCCCTCGACCTCGGCATCCATCTCTTGCCTAGCGGTAAGCATGATGATCGGAATATAGCGGGTGGCAAGCCGGGCTCTGAGCTGGGTGACCAGCTCGATGCCGTTCATCCGGGGCATCGCCAGATCCGTGATGATCAGGTCCGGCCTTTCCCGGCGCGCCGTCTCGAGGGCCTCCCGGCCGTCAGCGGCGGTGAGGATCCGGTAGTTTTCGCTCTCCAGGATATTAACCAGCACTTTGATTACGATTTCGCTGTCGTCGGCGAGCAGAATTGTCTTGGGCCGGATGCTGGCGACCGAAGCCGGCGAATCGATGGGAAAAACATCGTTCGGGAGCTGGGCCGGCTCACTGGCCGGCTTCTGAATCGGGGCCTCGGTTCCAACAACCGGCTCCGGTGGCGCCACCCGGAACACCTCGGCCAGGGTCGTCAATCCGGCAAGGGCCTTTTCGATGCCATCGGCAGGCAGGGGCCGGTAGCCTTCCCGTTCCACCACTCGCCTGATGGCAACCTCCGACACCCGAGACGAGATGGCCGTTTTGAGCGCCGGAGACATCCGCAGGACCTCGAAAAGGCCGATACGTCCTGCATATCCGCTGAACTGGCACTCATCGCAACCGTTACCCTTGAAAAAGACCGGTTCGGGCCCGCCGGCCAAGTAGGCCCGGATATGATCGAACATTTGCGGGCTGACCGGATCCAGCTGCTTGCACGAGGAGCAAATCTTACGCACCAGGCGCTGACCGATGACGGCGAGCAGGCTTCCGGCGATGAGGTAGTCTTCCACCCCCAGATCCAGCAAGCGCACCACGGCTGCCGGTGCATCGTTGGTGTGCAGCGTCGAAAGGACCAGGTGGCCGGTTTGGGCCGCCTGAAAGGCGATGCGGGCGGTTTCCGAATCCCGGATCTCGCCCACCATGACGATGTCCGGGTCCTGGCGCAGGATGGACCGCAGCCCGGCCGCGAAGGTGATGCCCGACTTGATATTGATTTGAACCTGGGTGATGCCTTCGATTTCGAACTCCACCGGGTCTTCAACGGTGATGATGTTGACACCCGGTGCGTTCACACGATTCAGGCAGGCGTACAAGGTGCTTGATTTCCCGCTGCCCGTGGGGCCGGTGACCAGAATAATGCCTTGGGGGCGTTGAATCGCCTCCAGGATCGTTACCAAGGCATCAGCGGAAAACCCCAGATCCTCGATGCGGACCTTACCCGAATCCGAATCCAGAATCCGGATGGTCACTTTCTCGCCGTAGGTGGTAGGGATGGTCGAGACCCGCAGGTCGTAAGGCTTATCGTTGTAACGCACCCGGGCGCGGCCGTCCTGGGGCTTGCGCCGGATGGAAATGTCCATGCCTGCCATAATTTTGATGCGCGAGACCAGAGAGGTGTGCACATGCCGATCGGTCTTCATGATTTCCCGCAGGATGCCGTCGACCCTGTAACGAATGACCACCGAGGTCTTATGGGGCTCGATATGGACATCGCTGGCGCGCAGTTTGATGGCGTCGGCCAAAATGGCGTTGGCCAATCGGACCACCGGCGCCTGGTTGGTCAGCTTGAGCAGTTCCTGGTCGTCCTCTTCTTCGGCTTCGGCGCTTTGGATCACCTCGAAATTGCCGTCGATGATGGATCCGGCGCCGAAGTTTCGCTCCAGATCGTGCTTGGGATAGTGCCGTCCCAAGGCGGCGATCATCTCGCTTTCGGGAGCCACGGCCACTATGATGTCCAGCCCGGTGGCAAAGCGCAGATCGTCGATGGCGTGAAACTCCAGAGGATTGACCAAGGCCACGGTGAGCTGACGGTTTGTCAACTTCAGGGGCAGGAGCAGGTAGTTTTCGGCCATCTCCCGGGAAACCAAGGCGATGATCTCTTCGGGAGCTGTAAAATCCTTGAGCCGGAGCAAGGGGATCCGAAGCTGTCGGGACAGGACGCGGGCGATGGCCACATCGTCGGCCGCCCCCATTTCCATGAGAATCTGTCCAATGCGGCGTTTCTGGACCTTTTGAACTTCCAAGGCCTGGTCGAGGGTTTTTTCATCGATCAGGCCCGCGTCGACCAACAGTTCCCCCAATCGCTTGCGTTTCCAGGCAGGATCCGGGGTAGCGGCTTGCGTTGTCATCGTTGTTTCCTTATCCACTAGAATTTCTCCTGGACGGGCATGCGTGCAAAAGCGTCGTGCCAGGTTGACCGCATTTCCGATCACCGTTTTTTCGGCGCGCTGGCGCAAACCGACGCTGACGACCACCACGATGCCGGTATTGATGCCGATTCCAGTCCGAGGTGTGGTTGCTGTTGGCTGAAATTCTCCCTCATGGTACCGAAAAAATGCATCATTTCAATTGCGGTCTTCAATGCGTTGCGCGATATGTTCTCCAACCGCTCGGGAGCACCGAAAAACACCGTGACCTCATCGACGGGCAGCTCGACGCTCATCTCGGAAAAGCCGCGAATGTTGGCAAACAGGATGCTGATGGTGCGTTTTTCGCGTAAACCGCCTGGCTCGGCCAAGTGTTCAGCCTTTTTCATCAACTCATGGATCACCCGGGGCGAATGCAACTGCTCGATCACCGCCTTGAGCCGCTGTTGTTCTTCACTGCGACGCAGCAACCGGGGGTTGTTGATGGTGATGGCCGCATTGTTGGCAAATATCGAAATCAATTGGTGATAAGAACTCGCTTTTTGAAGGTTCAAGTATAGGGGAAACGGGGTTGGGTGTCAATGAGAATCTAACCACAGGATATTGGGGTCGCAACCGGGGACTTGAATATGGAGATCTCAGTTCAGGGCGGGCCTTGATATGGTGAGCGTGTCACCGCGATCCTATAGAAGGGGACATTCTATAGAAGGGGACATTCGTGCAGAAAGTGTTTGACGGTCAATATTCAATATGAGAGTTACAGGTTATGCTGAGATTAGCGAGATTAGATGCCCCGGGAGTGTTGCACCACGTCATGGGTCGGGGTATTGAGCGAAGAAAAATATTTCTGAGCGATACAGATCGTAATGATTTTATAGATCGCCTGTCCGCACT
>CAZFWD010000038.1:0-5367 GCA_964522535.1 uncultured Desulfonema sp. | reverse complement strand
TCAAGGAGGCGGTTGAAAGGGCTCTAAAAAACGGGTATACCCACTATACCCACAGCCTGGGCATGATTGAACTCAGGGAGGCCATCTGCGAGCACTATCGGAACACCTACGCCGTGTCCCTCGACCCGGATCAGATCGTCATCACCTCCGGCACCTCGCCGGCCATGCTGATCCTGTTCTCCGCCCTTCTGGATGAGGGCGACGAGGTGATCCTCTCGGATCCGCATTACGCCTGTTATACGAACTTTATTAAATTTTTGCAGGCAACCCCGGTCACCGTGCCGGTCTATGAGAAAGACGGGTTTCAGTACCGGACGGAATCCATCAAAGAAAAAATCACAAATCGAACCAAGGGGATCGTGATCAACTCCCCGTCCAACCCCACCGGAAACCTGCTGTCTGAGGAATGGATGAGGCAGATCGCCGGCCTGGGCCCTTATGTCATCTCGGACGAGATCTATCACGGCCTGGTATATGAAGGAAAGGCGCATTCCATTCTGGAATTCACCGACAGGGCCATGGTGTTCAACGGGTTTTCCAAGCTCTACGCCATGACCGGTTTCAGGCTCGGATACGTCATCGCGCCCAGACCGTTTATCCGCCCCATGCAGAAGGTGCAGCAGAACTTTTTCATATCCGCCAACGCCATGGTGCAGATGGCCGGGATCGCCGCATTAAAGAACGCCGGCCCGGATATCAAACGGATGCGGGAGACCTATGACCAGCGCCGGAAATACATGATTGCCCGGCTCAAGGAAATCGGGTTGGGCATCACCGTGGAGCCCACCGGCGCGTTCTATGTGTTTGCGAACGCCAAGCACATCAACCCGGATTCATACCGCCTGGCCTTTGATATTCTCGAAAACGCCCACGTGGGGGTCACGCCGGGGATCGATTTTGGAAAATATGGAGAAGGGTATCTCAGGTTCTCCTATGCCAACTCCATCGAAAACATCAAAACCGGCATGGACCGGATCGAAGCATATTTAAAATCAAAGACCTAACCGTCCGGCCTTCGGTTCGCCGCCTTTGAACCCTCATTGTAAGGTCCTATTTTTTCAGGTTGACAACAGGGCCCCCTTATGCCAAATATTTAGCCGTCAAGACTTGGATTTACCTTCGATTATGTTTGGGAGGGAAAGATGAAGCCTACCTTAAAACCTGTTTTGTTCCTCCTCATGCTCACGATCGCCGCTTCGGCCTTTTATTCCTGCGCCAAACCCAAAGAGGCAGAGGTGATCGTGAGCGAGCATGAATTCGTCATCCGCAAACTCAGTAACCACGCCTATACCATTGATGCCCGGGGCAAGGTGAAAAACGTCGGGGAGGTGGATGTCAAAAAGGTTGTGGTGACCGCATACTGCAGGGACTGCTCCAATGGATTCGCCCAGGGGAAATGGCTTGTTTCGGAAAGAGAAAGGGCACCGGAAGAAAGGGAGATGATTAACTACCTGGTTGCCGGAGGGGAGGCCGAATTCAGTTTTACCGATGTGGCGGTCATATACAACGTCCCTGAAACGCCCAAAGAGATGCCTAAAGAAATGGAGGTGGTCATTGAATCCTTTGAAGTGGTCCGTTAAGGGCGACTGCACCGGGGCTCATCATTGTATCAGTTCAAAAATAATCGGAATGCTGACCTGAACCCCGGCGTTAAAAATTTTTTGGGGCGGCGGCGGAAAAGGGGCGGCGCGATGCACTGCGTCCAGGGCCGCGTCATCCAGCAGGGGATGCCCGGAGGTTTGCACCACCGATGTTCGAGTAACACGGCCATCCGGTTCAATGACGAAATCGACCACGGCTCGCCCCTCAAGGTTTCTGCTCAAAGCCAGGGCCGGGTATTTTTTTCGGGTCTCTATCCGTAACCGCACCATACCCAGGTAATCCATGCGGGACTCGGATTCCCCCTCATCCCCAATATTCACGGGAGCGTCGGTCTTCGCATCAGCCAGCGGTTCCGGCGGGGAAAAGGCATGAACCCGCACCGGAACATGCGGCGGCGCATCGAAAACATCCGGCGGCTGAAGCTCGGATACCGGGGGGACAGGATCCGGCACGGAAGCTTCCTGAAGCATACGCGGCTGAATCAGCGGGCTTGAAGGCGGCATGGCCCGGTCGAGCCTGGGTTTGGGGATATTTCGAACCCGCGGCCGGCTCTCACTTTCTAAACTGATCTCGATACAGCTTGCTTTCCGAAAGGCCATCCCCCGGGACAGGTGCAGCAGGATGCCGGCATGAAGCAAAAGGGAGATGCCGACAAGGCCGTAGAGCAGCCAGTTGGCCTTTTTTTTTTCTTCCAAGACCTTCCCCAACCCTTACCGGTCCTTTCCCTCGGTGGCGAGGAAAAGCCTCCCGGCGCCGGCAGCCTTGGCGATATCCATCACCTGAACCGCCCGGTCAAGCGGGATCGACCGGTCCGCCTTGATGACCACCCGTTGGTCCGGGTCATCACTGATCCTTGAGGCGAGCTGATCAAACAGGTCATTGAAATCGATCAGGGTCTCCCCAAGATACACGCGCCCCTTCGGATCGATATGCACGGTGATCTCCTGGCGGGTCTGGGGGGACGAAGCGCTCGCCTCGGGCAGGTTGACATCAATCCCCTGATCCGCGATAAAATTGGTGGTCAACAGAAAAAAAATCAGCAGCAAAAACACAATATCGATCAACGAGGTCAGCGGGGGCTGGATTTGATACCGTGCGCGTCTTTTCCAGTGGACCAGCATACCGACGACTCCTTTACCGGGTCTTTGACAGTTCCGTCAGAAACGTCACCGCGCCGGCATTCAACTGGGCTTCGTACTTATCCACACGGGCGACCAGGTAGCTGTGGGCGACCATGGTGGGAAGCGCCACGGCAAGCCCCAGGGCGGTGGTCAGCATGGCTTCCCAGATCCCGCCCGCCAGAACCGAGGCGTTCACCTGCCCGCCCATCTGCTGAATGACCATAAACGCCTTGATCATCCCGATCACGGTGCCCAGAAGCCCCAGAAGCGGGGCGATATTCCCGATGGTGGCAAGGGCCTGAAGGTATGACGACAGGTTGCGCACCTCCTCATCCGTGGCATGAACAATCACCGTCTCGATGGTTTCCCGGTCCTGCTCCCTGAACGCAATCGCCCGGGCCAGGATCCGTCCCATGGGGGAATTGCTGTTTTCAGCCAGCTCCCTTGCCCTTTGCGCGTTTCCCTCCTCCAGTATTCGAATCACCTTACCGGCGAGCCCCGCGCCGCGGCTGCGCATTCGAGAAAACCGAATGATCCGCTCCAGAAAAATCGCCAGCGCCAGCACCGAACATAACAGAATCGGCGGCACCAGCACGCCCCCCCTTGCCAAAAATTCAAACATTCTGCTTCTCCTTAAGCGGTGCGTAATCCATATGATCAATCCTCAGCCCCGGACCCTTCATTCGAGGGATACGCCTTCGAAGCCGCCGCGTCCGGCGGCGCAGCGGAAAGATCCTCCTTAAAATCGGGAACGCCGTCAAAATTTAAGTCCTTTTCCAGCCGGATCAAGGTTTCGGCCGCGTCATAGGTCTCCCAGACATCCGGCCTGCCGTCCTGGTTGGTATCCTGCCGGACCCCGGCGACATGCCCGTCTTCATATTCATACCAGGTATCCGGGCTGCCGTCCGCATCCGCGTCTTCCTCGGCCCGAACCGGGGCGCCCGACTGGTCATAATACCAGGTGATGCTCGATCGTTCGCCCCCGCTGCCCTTTTCCTCCCTTTTCACCAGCCGCCCGTCGGTATCATAATATTCCTGAAAATCCGGTTGGCCGTCGGCGTCCTCGTCCCCCTCCCGCATCCGCAGGATATCATCCTTGTAATACAGCGTGATCTCCGGTTTTTGATCCCCGTCGGCGTCTATGGCCGTGACACAGGACCATTCATCCCGATGGAACCAGAGGGTGGTTTCATAACTTCCGTTGAAATCCGCATCCCGCTGAAGCATGTGCTGCCGGCCCTCCTGATAAAAGGTCTTGACGTCAAAATCGCCATCCAGGTTCGAATCGGTCCGGCGGAGCGAGGGCTGGCCGTTTTCAAAATCAATGATCTCATCAAACCGCCCGTCGCCGTCGGCATCCTTTTTCAGGCAGACTACCGTCTCGTCCCTGTATTCCCGATGAGACTCCATTCTGCCGTCAGCGTCCAGATCATGAAGGCTTTTCACCAGAGCGCCTTTGTCGTCATAGAACATCTCCCGTTCCGGCCGGCCGTCCCCGTCCGCATCGTAGCTTTGCACGGACGGTTTTCCGTTCTGATAGCGTGTCCGCAGGTTGATCTTCCCGTCCCCGGTCGTATCCCGGGTCAGGGACGCCGGCTGGCCGGCGTCATAGGCGTACTCCGTGTCAAACCGCCCGTCGCCCGTGGTATCCATTGTGGTTCGCGTCTTGCGCCCCTTCGCATCAAAATAGGTAATCGCATTGATCCTGCCCTGGGGATCGAGACTTTCCTGCCGAATGGGCTGTCCGCTGGAAAAATAATCCCGAATGTCGAATACCTGATCCCCGTCCGTATCCCTTTCCGCAAGGGTCAGGATGCCGTCCTTGTAGTATTGAACCGCATCTGTTTTGCCATCGCCGTCATCGTCGATTTCCATCCGTTTGAGCCGTCCCTGTTCGTCGATATAGGCGATCTGATCCACAACCCCGTCATTGTCGATGTCTGTTCGAAGCACCTTTTCATCGGCCGAACAGATCCGCGCGGGATTAAAAACAAACATCACCGCCGCCAGGATGATCCAGACAGACACGCAAAAACCGTGCGTTGGCTTTTTTAATTTTCGACGTGCAACCAAAAAGGCCCTTCCTTCTTTGAGACAAGCATTTTTTCTTCACCCCGGCGATGCAGCGAGGGGTTATAGGCGCATCACCGCTCCCAGTCTTGCGAATTCCTGATGCCCAGCGGCGGGGAGAGGATCTCCGACCAGACCACGGCATGCCGCAACTCCCGGGACGAATGGGATTCAGGCCTACCCCCTTTCACCGCAAGCCCTGGCACCGGGATATCCGCCCCATCCATTTCCGGCGGATGCCGGTCTTCCCAGGCCATCGGTTGTTCCGCCGCCTCAACCGTCACCAACCCTTCGGGCCGCTCCACCGAAAGCGTTTCCATGACCGGCTTCGGCGGTTCGGCCCGCTTGAGCGTTGCCGTTTTCTCCTTTGAAACAATGGCCTCCCATCCGGTTTGACGCGAAGCAGGGAATTCCCCGGCTTCGGGGGCGGCCTCCTGCGGGACCTTTTCTTCGAGCTGCTTTAGGGCGTCCTCCAGCAGCTCCCGCCATGAGGATTTCGGCTTGGGCTTTTCGGCTTCGGGCGCCCTGGCCGGTCTTTTCATTTTTTTATAAATATTGACTAAAATGATCGCCA
>CAZFWD010000037.1:0-23299 GCA_964522535.1 uncultured Desulfonema sp. | reverse complement strand
GCGGCGGCCTTCGCGGCCGCCACCGCATGTTCGATATACTGCCGGGCCTCCTCTTCCGAGATCCGCGTGGCCTCGGTCAATTCCTCCACTGAAACCTTCGCCAGGTCCTCCACGGAAAAAAATCCGCTTTGCACCAGGGTGTCGGCCAGGGCCTTGGTCATGTTCGGCAGGTTCATCAATGATTCATACCCCTGCTGCACGCTCTCATTATACCGGGTTTCACCTTCCACATCAAGGTGCCATCCGCACAGCTTCGAGGCCAGACGCACATTCTGCCCGTTCTTGCCGATGGCGATGGACAGAAATTCATCCGGAACAACCACCTCCATGGAGCGGTTGATCTCATCGATGATCACCCTTGAAATTTCAGCCGGGGCCAGGGCGTTGCATACAAACTTGGCCGGGTCCATATGCCAGGGGATGATGTCGATCTTCTCCCCCCTGAGCTCCTGAACGACGCTCTGGACGCGGCTCCCTTTGACGCCGACGCAGGCGCCCACCGGGTCGATATCCGAATCGTTTGATCGAACCGCAATTTTCCCCCGATAACCGGGCTCCCGGGCCGCACCGACGATGCTGACGATCCCTTCGTTGATCTCCGGCACCTCGGTTTTGAAGAGATGGACTAAAAACTCGGGATGGGTTCTCGACAGCACGATCTGGGGGCCGGTCGGCTCGTCATGCACCTTCAAAATATACGCCCGTATGCGGTCCCCCCTGCGGTAAATCTCCCCCGGAATCTGCTCCCGCCGAGGCAGAACCGCCTCGGCATGGCCCAGGTTGACGATGATTTCACTTCGCGTGACCCGTTGAATGATCCCGTTGATGATCTCGCCTTCACGGTCGATGAAATTGTTGTATACCGCGCTTCTTTCCGCCACCTTCAGCTTCTGAATGATCACCTGTTTTGCGGATTGCGCGGCGATCCTGCCGAAGGTGGTCGTGTCCATCTTCGTTCCCAGGCTGTCGCCGATCTCGCATTCCGGGTCCAGCTTTCGGCCCTCCTCTATGGTGATTTGGAATTCCGGTTCAGTTACCGTTTCAACCACCTCTTTAAACTGAAAGACTTCGAACTCGCCGGCCTCTTCGCTGTATTGAATCTCAATGTCGATTTTATTGCCGAACTTCTTTTTCGCTGCGGAACGCAGGGCCTCCTCCAGGGCCTTGACGAGCACACCGACTTCAATGCCCTTGTCCTTGCTCACCTGTTCAATCACCCGTTTGATGTCTGTGATTAGCATTAATGATCTCCATTTTGATTCAAAAGCCGCGCCCTTATGACCTCCTGAAAAGGGATGACGACGGTTTTGGTCGCGGTGATGAGGGTGATCTTGCCGTCCATGATTCCCGACAGGACCCCCGTAAAATTTTTCTGACCGCCAATTGAAAAGACCGTTTTGATTTTTACGGTCTTTCCGGTAAACCGCTCAAAGTCAGACGGCCTGGATAAGGGCCGTTCCGGACCCGGCGATGAAACCTCCAGGGTGTAGGCGCCTTCATCCTCCAGCTTGATATCCAGAAGGTCCCCCAGCTGGCGGCTGAGGTTGGTGCAATCCGCCACCGTAACCCCTTCGGACCGATCGATGTAAATCCGAAGGACCCGGCCGGCCGGTTCCCGCTGATACTCCACATGAATCAGCTCTATCCCCTCAACGGCGCAGATCGGCTCGGCCAGCTTCCATACCAGCGAAAGGACCTCTCTCTGCTTGAGGGGATGCGTATCCCTTTGCGCATCCTCTCCGGACGGCCCCATGCCGAACCCGGCTTTTTTTTTTACCGTCCCCGCCAAAACCGCTCTCCCCGGATTTTTAAAAAATAAAAACGGGCAATTCTGCCCGTTTTCACCAAACCACTCCAATTTTTGCCCCTGTATCAGATCATATCCTAACCGTCCCGCATTCGTCCCTCTTCCGCGTCATCAAAGATATGATTGGAGCGGGCAACGAGACTCGAACTCGCGACACCAAGCTTGGGAAGCTTGTACTCTACCAGTTGAGCTATGCCCGCGTCCACAGCGGTGTTAATCTAAGTCAAAAAAAAAAGCATGTCAATATTAAAATAAAGACAGCCCCCCGAGTGTCAACCTATGACAACCGAGGAGCAATTCCCGGCACCTTTCAGTCCAGCATATCCCGAAGCCGCCTTAACTCCGACCGGATGTCATTCAGGTCCGCGGATGCGGCAGGCGCCCTTTCCTTTCTGTTCATCTCCTTGATATACTTTCGGGCCCCCGCGATGGTGAATTTCCGGTCATATAAAAGATGCTTGATCATCAGAACGGTTTCCACATCGGTTTTGCGATAAAGCCGCTGCCCGGATTGCGTGCGTTTGGGAGAGAGGATTTTAAATTCGGATTCCCAGAACCGGATCACATAGGCAGCCAGATCGGTGATCGCGGTCACTTCCCCGATCTTGAAATACAGCTTGTCTGGAATGTCGATCCCCGGAAGCGTATGTTTCTCCATCGAAAGCTGTGTGTTTAAGGGTTTCAGCCCGGAAGGGCGGCATCAAACGTTTTTATCAGCCGGTCGGTCACCTTTTTGTGAATGTCGTTGATCCGCTTGTCCGAAAGGGTTTCCGTCGAGGACCGGTAAACAATTCGAAAAGAAATGCTCTTTTTGCCTGCCGGTACCGGATTCCCCCGGTATACATCAAAAACACCTATATCTTCCATCAACCCTTCATTAAAAGATTTTATTTTTCCTATAATATCGCCCGCCTGAACATGATTGTCAACAATTAAGGTGGTGTCCCGTTCCACCGCCGGAAATCTCGGCACCGGTCGGTAGGTCCGGATTTCCGGCAAAAGGGGCAACAGCCTGTGAATGTCCACCTCAAACACAAAGGCCGCCTGTTTCAGATCATATTCCTTCAGCACCGACGGCCTCACCTCGCCGATAAGCCCGATGTCCGCTTCGCCAATCCGTATCCGCGCCGAATGGCCGGGCCTTGCAAAGCCCGGAAATTGATCCGGGATTCGAATAAAGTCAACGCCCTCCAGACCCAAAAAAAGGAACAATCCCTCCATCACCCCTTTAAGATCAAAAAAATCGCAGGGTTCGGGTTTATCCCGCCATGTCGGATTCAACCGCGCGCCGGTCCAGAGGCCCGAGAGCATCTCGATCTCCTTCGGCAGCCGATCCTGGCCGTTGCTGATGAATACCTTGCCGAGCTCAAAAATTTTCAGGTTTTTCACCTGCACGGACAGGTTCCGGTGCATGGTTTCCAGCAGGCCCGGAACCAACGATGTCCGCATGACCGCCTGGTCCTCGGTCAGGGGGTTTAAGACCTCAAGGGTCTTTCTTTTTTCATCATCCGGGCTAAGCCCCAGCCGGTCGCAGGAGGCCTTGCTGATAAAGCTGTAATTGATGCATTCCATAAACCCGAACCCGCTCATCGCATCCCTGATCGTCTCCTTGACCCGAAGGGTTTTTTGGGGAATGCCGGGAATCGCGGATATCCGCGGAAGGGTGGTCTTGATATGATGATACCCCCACAGCCGGGCCACCTCTTCCATGAGGTCCTCCGGCCGGTCAACATCCACGCGAAATGACGGCGTCAACGCCTCCAGGGTGTCGGGGCCGTCGATCTTCACCGCAAACCCCACCGAACGGAGATATCCTTCGATCTTTGAACGGCTCAGGCGCGTACCGAGATGCCGGTTGGTCTTTTTCACGCTTAACCGAATGGTTTTAGGCGGAAGGGGAGAAGGATGGGCGTCAATCACACCGTCGACCAGCCGGCCCCCGCCGATCTCGGTCATGAGCTGGGCGGCCCGGTTCAATGCGGTGACGGTTTCCTCCGGATCGATCCCCCGTTCGAACCGGTATGAGGCATCCGTGCTCAATCTTAAATGCTTGGAGGTCTTTCGAATGGATATCGGATTAAAGTATGCGCTTTCAAGCAAAACCCGGGCCGTTTTTTCTTCGATCTCCGAGTTTTCGCCGCCCATCACCCCGGCGATGGCCACCGGCTTTTCGCCATCGCAGATCATCAGGGTCTCACCGGTCAGGGTCCGCTCTTTTCCATCCAGGGTGGTGAATCGATCCCCCAGGGCCGCGGTTTTCACCACGATCCGGTTTTCAAAAAGCCGGTCAAAATCAAAGGCGTGAAGCGGCTGGCCGAACTCCAGCATGACGTAATTGGTGGCATCCACGATGTTGTTGATCGGTTTTAAGTCCACCGACCGCAGCCTGTCCTGAAGCCAGGCCGGGGAAGGGGCCACATGAACGTCGGTGAGCAGCCGGGCCGCGTACCTCGGGCACAAATCGGGCGCTTCGATGGTGACGGAGGTGTAATTCGAGATCCGGCCCGTTCCCGCAGAAAGGTTTATTCCGGGCAGGTTAAGCGGCTGATTCAGCAGGGCCGACACCTCCCGGGCCACACCGATGTGGCTTAAGCAGTCCGGCCGGTTGGGGGTCAGACCGATTTCAAACACGGTATCCCAAAGGCCTAAGGCCTCGGCCAGCGGGCTTCCCGTTGTCAGGTCCGGCGCCAGGACGAAAATCCCGGAGCCGTCCGGACCCAGATCGAGCTCCGCCGCACTGCAGAGCATCCCTTCCGAGGCTTCCCCGCGAATCCGGGCTTTTTCAATCAAAAGACCGGAAGGCATGACCGCGCCCGGCAGGGCGCAGGGGGCTTTCATACCTTTTTGAACATTGGGCGCCCCGCAGACCACGGACACGGTTTTCTCACCGATATCGACTTCACAGAGCTTCAGGTTGTCGGCCCTGGGATGCGGGCGAATGTCTAAAATTTTTCCAACCACCACGCCGCCAAGATGCCCGTACCGGTCGATAACCGCTTCAACCTCCAGCCCGGCCATGGTCAGCCGGTCGGCCAGCTTCAGAACAGGGATATCCACCGACACGTACTGTTTCAACCAGTTGATGCTGATTTTCATTTTAGAACTGCCTCAGAAACCTTGCGTCGTTCTCAAAAAACAGCCGAATGTCGTTGATGCCGTACTTGAGCATGGCCAGCCGCTCCACCCCCATGCCGAACGCAAATCCTGAATACCGGTTGGTGTCGTATCCCAGTTTTTCAAAAACAGCCGGATGCACCATGCCGCACCCCAGAACCTCCAGCCATCCGGTGCCCGAGCAGACCTTGCATCCCTTGCCGCGACACATCACGCACAGGATATCCACCTCGGCGCTGGGTTCGGTGAAGGGGAAAAAGCTGGGACGGAACCTGAGGCTGATCCGTTCATCAAAAAGCTGGTGCACAAGGGCGGTCAACACCCCCTTCAAATCCCCAAAAGAGATACGCTCATCCACCAGCAGGCCTTCAATCTGGTGAAACATGGGGGTGTGGGTGAGGTCCGAATCGCAGCGGTAGACCTTTCCGGGCGCCACCACCCGTACCGGAGGCGCGTATTGCTCCATGATACGGACCTGAATCGGTGAGGTGTGGGTTCGAAGAACGATATTCTCGGAGATATAGAAGGTGTCCTGCATATCCCGAGCAGGATGATTCTTGGGGATGTTTAGGGCCTCAAAGTTGTAATAATCGGCCTCCACCTCCGGACCTTCGGCGATGTCAAACCCCATCTTAACAAAGATATCGCAGATGCGGCGGGTGACTCGTGTGATGGGATGAAGGCTTCCCAAGGGCGCGGGACGGCCCGGCAGGGAGACATCGATCTGTTCATCCGCACCTTCTTTTGCCTGTGCGGAAAGCCCGTCAACAGCAGCCTTTAACCCCGCCTCGATGGCTTTTTTGGCCAGGTTGCCTTTTCGGCCGGCCTCGGGCCGCTCCCCGGGAGGAAGGTTGGAGACGTTCCGCAGATACATGGTCACAAGCCCCTTCCGGCCCAAATACTTGACGGAAAGGGCGTTGACCTGCTCCATCTCCCTGGCATCGGCAATCGCCGAAAGGGCCTCCTCCTGAATCTGTGCGATCGTCTGGTCCAATTCCGATGATCCCGAACAAGGCGGTTGAATCATCCCTCAGCGGCCATTCCGGCCAGACGGGTGAACGCGCCTGGATCAGATACCGCCAGCTCGGCCAAAACCTTTCGGTCCAGATCGATGTTCATCGTTTTCAGACCGTGCATGAACCGGCTGTAGGACAGGTTGTTCATCCGCGCACCCGCATTGATCCGCATGATCCATAAGGCCCTGAATTCCCTTTTGCGAACCCTTCGATCCCGATAGGCAAACATCAGCGCCCGATCCACGGTATCCGCTGCGGTGCGGAACAGCTTGCTATGGCCGCCCCTGAACCCCCGGGCCAGCTTCAACACCTTGTTTCTTCGCCTTCTTGCCTTAAATCCTCTTTTAACTCGCATGGATGTACTCCTTGATATTCGAATCCTTACCCGTTGGGCAAGAGCAGTCTGACTTCCCTCATGTTGGTTTTATCAATCATCTGGGGCTTTCGTAGCGACCGCTTTCGCTTCCGGGTTTTTTTCGTCAGGATATGACTGGCATGGGACTTTGAAAACTTGTATTTTCCCGTTCCTGTTTCGTGAAAACGCTTTGCCGCCGATCTGTTTGTTTTTATCTTGGGCATGACTCGACTCCTTTAATCCTCATCCGTATTTTCGAAAACGCCGACACGGCGTATAAAATATATGGCGCGGGCTCAAACCGTCCGCGCCACATAGACATGAATTTCCCTTAAGTTTTCCGACTGTCGGCGAATATGCCGCGTTTCTAAAAACACAAAGCTGGCCGCTCCCTAAACGGGCGGCCCAGGGCTTCGCCGGATCAACACCATCCACCGAATATAGCGGGTGCAGGCCTACCTGGGTGCCAGCACCATGTGCATTGTCCGGCCTTCAAGCTTGGACTGCTGTTCCACCACCGCGAACTCTTTTGTATCCTCAACGATCTGCTCAAGCACGACCCTGCCCATGTCCGTCAAGGTGATTTCCCGCCCCCTGAAAACCACCGTGACCTTGACCTTGTTCTTTTTTTCGATAAACTTTTGAATGTGCCCGAGCTTGATTTCCAGGTCGTGTTGATCGGTTTTGGGGCGGACCTTTATCTCCTTGACCTGAAAAATCGTCTGCTTTTTCTTGGCTTCCTGCTGCTTTTTCGTCTGTTGGTATCTGAACCGGCCATAGTCCATGACCTTGCAAACAGGCGGCGTGGCGCTGGGGGAAATTTCAACCAAATCAAGCCCGAATTCCTCAGCGGACGCAAGCGCCGTCTGTATGGGCACAATCCCCAGCTGATTCCCGTCCGGATCGATCAAACGCACCTCCCTGGCCTTGATATCCCTGTTCATTCGGGTCGTATGGCCGTTCTGTTTTTGTTTAGCTATACGTTCACCTCCATCTTTTCTGTGGTCGATGTTTTCAGGCCAGCGCCTTCCGGGTGCTTCCCTGTATCCGCATCAATGCATCGCATCGATTCACGCTTACGCCTTGAATCCTGTGCGGCGGGAATACGCCACTTTTTTCGGTCTTATCTTTACAATACCCTGTTTATAATATGCAAGAAAAAATGCACCGCCCGATCCATGGCGGATGGTTTCGCCTCAGCGGCAAAATCTGCTGCCTGATATCATCGGATCGTCCGCAGCACAAGCATTATTTTAAAAAAATCACTTCTGGTGGAGGTCGCCGGCCTTACCGATTTTTTACGGACAAGACAAAATCCTTAAAAGCGGCCCGGGTATCGTATTTAAACCGGTATCCGGTTTCCCGGACAAGCTTTTCCGAGCTGGCGATCCAGGGGTGGATCATCATGCGCATGCCCGGTGAAGGGAATTGGGTGATAAACGACAGCCGCAGGTGCCAGGCCAGGTTGTTTAGCGGATACAGGATGGGCCACGGCAGAAAAACAGGAATGTTGCCGAGCATGCGGACCATCTCGGAAAAGGTCATGCGCCCTTCTCCGGTGACATTAAAGACTCCGTTTATGCGCCGCTCCAGCAGCAGCGCCATGACATTGATCAGGTCATCCTCGTGAACAAACTGCCAGGCCCGGGACCGGCTGGGCAGCACCACCAGCTTTTTCTGCAGATGCTCGGCCGCCGGGTTGGCAAAACCCGGTCCGACCACAAAGCAGGGACGCACGATGGATACGGTGATATTTGAATGGCGGCCGGCAAATTCGTTAAAAATCCCCTCGATCTCCTTTTTATTTTTGGCGTAGGTAAAATCGTCGTTTCCCCGAAGCGGGCTTTCCTCGGTGAGCGGATCATCGTTATCGGCGTAAAACCCGTAGGCGGTAGTGGAACTGGTGTAGAGAATCTGAGCAACACCGGCGCGAACGGAGGCATCCAGGATGTTTTGCGTGCCGCCCTTGTTGATGTTCTCCATCCGTTTTTTATCGTGAATGGGCGGCAGGATATAGGCCGTATGCACCACCGTGTCGATCTGTTCGGACTCAAAGATATCGTCCATGGACCGGCGGACATCCCTTAGGTCAAACCGGTACTTCTCATGACTGAAGCCGGGCTCCCGAATATCCGTCCCAATGACCCGCTCCACCCAGTCTTTGTCGCAAAGCGCTTGAGCCAGCTTGCCGCCGATATACCCGGCGGCGCCCGTGATCAATGCCCTCATCTTTTTTCTCCCGTCCAAATCGGATCGAATGTTTTAGATCATGAAGACCTTGTTATTTCGGCGACATCACCAATAACTTGACAAGCGGGCGTTTTACAAACGGCAGCAGCCAGATCAGAAAACACATCGCCGGCATCATGCCGATATTCCAGTGGAGCTTTCGGCGGTGGGCGGCCCGCCAGATCCGTTTGGCCACGTATTTCGGCCCCATGAGAATTCTTAAGGTTTTGAAACTGTAAACCTCTTCGGGCACATCGATCAGCGGGGTCCGGACATAAGGCGGCCGGATATCGCAGACATAAATGCCGTGCCTTTCAAACTCAATGTTTAAAGCCTCGGTTAGAGCGGAAAGGGCGTGCTTGGTGGCGGAATACACGGACAGATCCGGCAATCCATAAATCGCCGAGCCTGAGGACATGTTGATGATCCGCGCGCCCGGGGTTCGCTTGAGGTATGTGAAGGCGTAAAAGATGCAGTTCAAACACCCTTTAAGATTGACATCCACGATCCGGGAATGGACCTCAAGCGCAACATTCTCAAAAAGCCCGAACTTGATGATGCCCGCATTGTTTAACAGCAGATCCAGCCGTCCGTCGGTTTTTTCCATGAAGGCCTCGATTCCGGCCTTGACGCTTTCCAGACGGGTGACATCCATTGTTTGCAAAAAACAGCCGTCCTTGCCGATTTGGGCCTCCAGGGTCTTTAACCCCTTTTCATTGACATCAAAGATGCCGATAAACCAGCCCTTTTGAGCAAACAGCAGGGCGGTTTCCCTTCCGATGCCCGAGGCCGCGCCGGTGATCATCACGGTTTTTTGATTCATTTTTTTTACCCCCCCCCCTCTTTTTTGCAAGGAACCCAGGTTTCTATGGTTGATACAATCGTAAAAGTCCACTGTGAGCGAGATTGAGGCTTTGAGGGAAAAAGCGGTTTGTGTTGAATGCGTTAAAAATTGCAAGCTGTCTGAGGCGCTTACGCCGAGTTCTTGCAATTTCGCATTCAATGCAAACCGCGCCCCGAAAGACTCACGAAGCGAACAGTTTGGACTTTTCACGACTTCATCAGGTTTTCCGGTTAACAAAAATGAAAAATTTAACCACAGAGAGCACAAAGCACACGAAGAAAAACGTCAGCCTTTCACCTTCTACCTTCTACCTTCAGCCTTATTTTTTAGGCGGCAACCCGTTCACATAGCATCGAAGCGGCAGGTCGTTTACCAGGGCGCCCACGCACCGGTTGCACGAAATGCAGGCGGCCTGTCTGGTTTTTCCCTCTTTGATCATCTTGACCAGAAACGGCTCACGAATAAACGGACGGCACATGAATATGGCGTCCGCATCACCGCTTTCAATCAGTTTCTCCATCTGCGCCACACGCCGGTTTCCACCCACCAGGCCCAGCCTGGTGTTTCCCAGAACCGGCTTGATATACCGGGCGTATTTTAAATTCCACATCTCTTCAAAATCAAACTTTCCCACCATTCGCTTCAACACCAGCCAGGCCAGGGGTTTCTGCCACAGGGGAAGCGGCCGAATCAGCTCCGGCACCGGAACCTCCCCCCGCCACATGTGCATGTTGGAATAAAGGGTGGTCCCGGTCGTAATCTCAAGGAGGTCCACCCCCATTTCCGAAAGCCATTTGGCATACTGTTTCGCCAGGTCGGGGGTCACCCCTTCCTTGGGGGTGTAATCCACGGCGTTGAGCTTCATGATCAGCGGCATCCCGTCCGGCATTTGCAAACGCACCGCATCGACGATTTCCCGGACAAACCGAAACCGGTTTTCATCCGATCCCCCCCATTTGTCCCGGCGCTGATTCAGATACGGCGAAAGGAACTGATTGGGCAGATACCCTGCGCCGGCGCTGATATGAACCGCGTCGGTGCCGGCGCGAACCGCCCGGCCCGCGGCCTTTCCATACGCCTCAATCGCCTCATAAATCTCATGCTCGGTCATGGCCCGGGGCTTGACCATGTACATGGGATCCCTGCCGATGCTGGAAGGGGCCATGGGGGTCTGTCCGGTATAGGCCTTTTTGGTCTGCCGTCCGGCATGGGCCAGCTGAAGGCAGGCCTTGGCCCCGCCTTCATGAATGGCGTCCACCAGGCGGGTCAGCCCGGGGATCTTGTCATCGCTGTCAATGCAGGTCTGATGGGGGGTCGCTTTCCCCAGGGGATGAACATTGAGGTAGCCGGGAATGATCAGGGCGATCTCGCCGCGGGAGAGGTTTCGGTAGCGGGTGAGCAGCGGGTCCGTGACAAACCCGTTTTCATCGGCCATGCATTCATAGGTGCCGGAATGCACAAACCGATTTTTTATCTCAACCGCGCCGATCTTAAGGGGGGTAAACAGCACGGACATGGGTTACCTCCTTTCTCATGGTTGGCCGGCCCTTTGCCTTCACGCCATTTTCTGTTTGTTTTTTCCCTACACGATCCAGACCGCCATTTTATGCGCCCGGTGAAGCACCTTCATGGTGACCCGGCCCATCATAAAATCCTTGACCAGCGACAGGCCGCGGCGCCCGATGATGATCGTTCCGCATCCGCTGCTTTCAGCCGTCCTGGCAATGGAGACCGCGCGGCTCACCCTGCTTTCCACCATTTCTGAAGCCACCAGCCCCGGTTCAAATCCCGCGTCGGTCAGCCGTGTTTTTGCCTTTTCCATCAGGTCCTTCACCCGATGCCGCCCCTTATCGATCAAGGCCTTATCCTCACCCGAAGACCGGATATCGGGGTCCTCCGCAAAAAGCGCCTGGAACGCATGGCACAGCACCACCCGGCGGCCCGGGTGAGGCATCAGTTTACAGGCGCAGTCCACCCCTTTAAAGGCGTTGTCTGAACCGTCAAACCCGATCAGCACATGGTTTGAATCGGGTTGGTCCCCGACCACCGCCACCGGCAGGTGCCGAACCTCGCTTAACACCCGGTAGGCGGTCGCTCCCACAAGGATATCATTGGGATCATTGAGTCCCCGGCGGCCGATAAAAAGAACATCGTATCCCTTTTGGGATTCATCGATGATGTCCTTGGCGACCCCTTTTTCCCGCTGCTGAATCTTAAACGCAATCGCGTTTTTTTTGTACCCGGCGTCCCTGAGTATCCCTTCCGCATCCGAGAGGTGCTTTTCAATACCCGCCTTCATCTGAGCCTGCCATTTGTCCATTTCAGCGGCAGGGGTTTCAGAAGCCAGGGTTTTTAAATCCTCCATGGTCTCGGGAAGCTCCGTCAGGATATGGATCAGCGTTATTTTCGTTTTTAGGGGGTCATGGAACCGGCCGGCGTATTGCACCGCATCCATGGAGCCTTTGGACCCATCCACGGCGATCAGTATTTTGATTTCGGGTGTCATCGTCATGCCTTTCTTAAATCACTCTGGCCTCATCCTTTAAGGCCTTCACCAGGGCGGCCACATCGGCCACCATCCGTCCGCCTTTGCGCCGGGGCGGTTCGGCCATGCGCCGGATTGCCACCTTGGGCGTTGTATCCACGCCGAGTTCAGGGGGGGTCAGTTTTTTGATCTCCTTTTTTTTGGCCTTCATAATGGCCGGAAGCGCCGGATACCGGGGTTCATTGAGCCTCAGATCCGCGCTGATGACCCCGGGCAGATCCAGCTCCAGCACCTCGATGCCGCCGTCCACCTCCCGCTCCACCCGGGCAACGCCCTGGTCAACCGTCACCTTTGACGCAAAGCAGGCCTGCCCCCATCCTAGATATTCGGCCAGAAGCTGGGCCACCTGGTTGTCGTCCACGTCAATGGCCTGCTTGCCCAGCAGCACCAGGTCCGGGGATTCCATTTCAACCAGTTTCACCAGGATACGGGCCACCGCGTCGGAATCCAGATCGCCGCCGGCGCTCACATGAATCCCCCGGTCCGCGCCCATGCTCAGGCCGTAGCGGATCTCCACCGCGGCCTTGTCCTCGCCGATGCCCACCACCACCACCTCCCCGCCCTGTTTTTCCCGAATCCGCAGCGCCTCCTCGATGGCGATTTCATCAAACGGGTTCACCTTGAAACTCATGGAAGACAGCTCGATCCCCGTGCCGTCGGTCTTCACCCTGATCTTCATGTCCGGATCCGTCACCCGTTTGGCCGTAACCAGAATCTTCATGACACACCCCTTTTTCTCAAACCTTGTTTAAAACCGCATCCGCAAACAGCTGGGCCAGGTCCCTCACCGCGACCCTCCCGTCCAGCCCCTTGTCCTTGACCGCGTCATCGATCATCATCATGCAGTACGGGCATGCGGTGGCGATGGTTTTTGCGCCGGTGGCCAGAAGCTGCTCGCAGCGCTCCGCATTGATCCGCTTGCCGATCTTTTCCTCCATCCACATGCGGCCGCCCCCGCCGCCGCAGCAGAAACTGGTTCGGCCGCAGCGCTCCGCCTCCACCAGATGGAGGCCCGGAACAAACCGGACGATGTTGCGCGGGGTTTCATACAGATCGTTGTAACGCCCCAGGTAACAGGGATCATGGTAAACCACCGGTCCCTTGCCGGAAAAGGCATGAAATCCGGAAAGCCGCCCCTGTCGCACCAGGTCGGATATCAACTGCGTGTAATGGACCACCTCATAGGTTTTTCCAAACTGCGGGTACTCGTTTTTGATGGTGTTGTAGCCATGGGGGCAGGCGGTGATGATCTTTTTCACCCCTACGGTGTCCCACATCTCGATATTGAAGTTGATCAGATGCTGGGCCAGGTATTCATTGCCGAGCCTTCGGGCGGTTTCCCCGCAGCACATCTCATCGTTGCCCAGGCAGGCGAAATTCACCCCGGCCTTCTGCATCAGCCGGGTCAGGGCAACGGTCACCTTTTTATACCGGTCGTCAAAGCAGCCCGCGCATCCCACATAGAACAGGTATTCAAAATGGGGATTTTCCGCCGGGGTGCAAACATTCAGGCCTTGCGCCCAGTCCCCCCGTGAGTTTGAGGCCAGGCCCCAGGGGTTGGACATGTTTTCCCAGTTTTTAAACACCTGGGTCAACTCTCGAGGAAACCGGCTTTCCACCTGAACCAGATGACGCCGCAGATCGATGAGGTGATCCACATGCTCGATGAGCAGAGGACAGCTGGCGATACAGTGCCCGCAGGTGGTGCAGGCCCAGATGGCGTCTTCTGAAATCACCCCGCCGATCAGGGCCTCCCCCTGCCACTGATCCAGGACCTCCTGCGCCTGATCCGGCTGACCTTTAAACTTCCAAAGAGCGGCCCGCCACATCAGGGGGGTTTTCTTTTTAAGGTGCTCCCTTTCATCCATCATCACCGCCATGGGGGAGAGGGGCTTGTCGGTCAGGTGGGCCGGGCAGTTGGCGCGGCACCTGCCGCATTCCGCGCAGGTGTACATATCCAGCCCGCGCTTCCAGGAAAATTCCTCGATTTTTCCCACCCCGAACAGGGCGTCCTCGTCCTTCAGGTCCTGACGGATCAGCGCGCCCTTGGGTTTTAAGCTGCACATGAATATGGACGGCAATGAGGTGAGCTCATGAAACTGTTTGCAGTAGGGCAGGTAGTTTAAAAAGGAAAGCCCTAAAATCAAATGCCCCCAGCTGCCCACGGCATGCAGATTTGCGGTTAGGGGATTGCCGGCGGTCAGGCCCATGCCCTGTAAACCCCACGATCCCCAAACCCCTAAAAAAGCCGTTTGCTCTTCAGCCTGGCCCGGTGAAAGAATAAACAGGGTGGCCTCATAGAGCAGGTCCATGGCCATCATGCCAAAGATCCACAGCAGGATGACAAGGGCTTCCAGGTTGTGAAGCATACGGGTCGGCCTGAGAATGACCCGGTTGCCCAGGGCCAGAAAAGATCCCAGCAGGATCGCGGCGGTGGCCAGGTCTTTTGCGAAAAAGTAAAATAAGCCAAAGCCGGTGTCCCGAAAGCCGGGCAGATACCAGTCCTTCACATACCCCCGGCCGACCATCTGAAAAAAGTTTAAGGTGACTACCAGCACCCCCCAGAAGATCATCACGTGGAAGATGCCGTGAACCCGCTCAAACCGCCTGAAAAAACGAAGCTGGCCCAGGGCGTATACCACCAGACGCTTTACCCGCTCTTTGGGGTTGTCCCAGCGCACCTCGGGCTGCATGACAAACAGCGGCAGCAGCCGCCGTGCGATGCTCCAGGAAAAAAGAAAGAGGGAGACCGCAAGCAGAAGGGTCATCGCAGAAGGGTTCACGAGGATTCCTTCTCGATCATGCCGATCATCTCCGGCACGGCTTTAAACAGGTCGGCCACGATGCCGAAGTCCGATATCTCAAAGATCGGCGCTTCTTCATCCTTGTTTACGGCCACGATCACCTTGCTGTTTTTCATGCCGGCCTGATGCTGAATCGAGCCGGACAGCCCGATGGCGAAATACAGCTCCGGCGCCACGATCTTTCCGGTCTGTCCGATCTGAAGGTCGTTGGGCATCCATCCGGCATCCACGGCCGCCCGGGTGGCGCCCACGGCCCCGCCCAGAAGGTCCGCCAGGTTTTCGATCAGCTTGAAGTTTTCCGCGCCGTTCACCCCCCGGCCGCCCGTGACCACCACCCGGGCCTCGGTGGGATCAGGCCGCTCGCTGACGGTTTGGCGCATCTCCACAAACCGGGTGCGGGCTTTGGGAATGGCAACATCGAGCTTTTCCACCGGCGTTTCTCCTGCAACCGGCCTGGCCGGCTCAAAGGCGGTGGGCTGAATTGTGACCACCTTGATCGGTGTGGTGATCTCTACGGTGGCAAGGGCGTTTCCCGCCCACATCCCCCGCAAAAATTGTTTCCCGTTGATGCCCAGCACATCCGAACCCATACCGGCATTGAGCTTCACCGCCACCCGGGGCATCATGTCCTTGCCGGTGGTGCCGGAAGCCATTCCCACCACCATACCCCCGCAGTGTTTGGCCGCCTCGGCCGCGGCATGGCTCCAGGTCTCTGCGGCGTAATGTTCAAGCGCGGGATCGTCGACCAGAATGATCTTGGATGCGCCGTAGTGTTTAAGCTGATCCGCGACGCCGGGAACCTGATGCCCGATCACGATCAGACAGAGCGCCGCGTCAAAATCCTTTGCGGCCGTTCTGCCGAAGCTGACGGCGTTTAACGTGGATTTTTTAAGCTTTCCGTTCTGATGCTCCGCGATGATACAGATACTGGACATGCTACACCCTTTCGAGAATATGAATACACATGGCTGCCTCCTCCACCCCGATGTTGCCGCCCCCGTTCTCCGCAAGCCCCAAGCGGGCGCCCTGCACCTGACGGGCTCCAGCCTCCTCCCGCAGTTGCTCGCCGAGTTCGTAAATCTGGGCCAGCCCCGAGGCCCCGATGGGATGACCCCGGCACCCCAGCCCGCCGCTGGTGTTGACCGGCTGGCCACCCCCCAGCTTGGTCGCGCCGGATTCGGCAAAAGGCCCGCCTTCGCCCACCGGACAGAACCCCATGGCCTCGGTCTGGTGCAGCTCGCCGTAAGCGGTGGCGTCGTGCAGCTCCGCCAGGCTGATATCTTCAGGGCCGACCCCGGCCATCTCGTAGGCCTTTTTCGCCAGGCGTTCGCCGATATCCTCCCCGTCGAAATCCCTGTCGGCCCCCGATCCGTGAACCGAGGCCCGGATTTTAACCGGGCGGGCATGGGGCAGATTTTTTAAAAACCTTTCCGAGCAGACCACGGCCGCGGCCGCGCCGTCCCCCACCGGCGCGCACATGGCCCGGGTCAGGGGATAGGCGATGGGTTTATCGGCCAAAACCGCCTCAACGCTCATGTCCATCTGGTACTGGGACATGGGGTTTAAGGATCCGTGAAAATGGTTTTTGGCGCAGATCACCGCCAGCTGCTTCTGGGTGGAACCGAATTTGCTCATGTGCCACCGGGCCCCCATGGCATAGGCGTCCATGAAAATGCTTCGCCCCTGGCCCGGCGGGGTCTGGCCTTCGGGAATATCGACTTTAAATAAATTGACGGCCTGTTCCATCAGCTTGAGCTGGTTGCCGAAGTTTTCCACGTCCATGCAGGTGGCGTAGGCGGACAGGGATTTGGTTTTGTCCGGATCCGTAATCTTTTCCGAACCCACGGCCAGGGCCAGGTCATACATGCCGGCCCGTATGCCGGTATAGGCCAGGTGCAGGGCGGTCGACGCCCCGGCGCAGGCGTTCTCGATATTGGTCACCGGAATGCCGCCGATCCCCATGGACCTCAAGACGACCTGGCCGCGAATGGAATGCTGGTTGGCGAACATGCCCCAGAAGGTGTTTGAAAAAAACGCCGCCTCCAGATCCGCCTTGTCGAGTTGTGCGTCCTTAAGCGCCAGCCCGATCACCTCATGGGCCATGTCCCGCACGTTTCGATTCGGGTACTTGTTGAACCGAATCATGCCCAGCCCGATAATATGCACATCTGCCATGTTTTATCGCTCCTTCAAATCAATCCGGTCATATCGCCATCATGCGATTTTTATTTTTGAGACCTTCGATGCGATCAGCCCTCCAGCCGCGGATAGGTTTCAATCAGCTTGTGGCCGCCGGCAATCGCCAAGGTGTCGTTGGATCCGTCTTCGATCAGCATGGCCCGGGCGTCCCGATACAGCTTCTCGATGAGGTACTCCTTGGTCAGGCCGTTTCCGCCGAAGATCTGAATGGCCTCATGGGCCACCTCGTAGGCCGCGTTGGTTCCAAACACCTTGGCGACCAGGGAGTATTCCTCCGCCGGCGTGGAGGTGTTCTGATTGTACATATAGGCGGCCCGGCTGATTCGGCGGGTGGTTTCCACCTTTGAAAACATGTGAAACAGCTTTTCCTGAATCGTCGGGTATTCGATCAGGGTTTTCCCCCCCTGAACCCGGGTCTTGGCGTAGGCCAAAGCCTCCTCAAAAGCGGCCCTGGCGACCCCTGCGCTGAACACCCCCATCAGAGAGGTGGTGGCGGAAAGGGTGATTTCCAGAAGGGCTTCATAGGCCTCGGCCCCGGCGATGAGGTATTCCTTGGGCACCCGGACATTGTCGAAGAAGATTTCCCCCTGGTTGAGGTCCCGCTGCCCGTGCTTGTTTAACGGCGCCCCCTTGCTGATCCCCGGCAGATCCAGGGGCATGGCGAAAATGGCGCCGCCGGCGTGCCCCATGGACGGATCCAGCTGGCAAAACAGGGCGCAGTGGGTGGCGACGGTTCCGCAGGACACCCAGGCGGATTTCTGGCCGTTGAGGATATAGACATCTCCGTCCAGCCGCGCCCGGCACTGGGCCTTTATAGCCGGATCCGAAAAACTGGGATAATACGGCAGCAGGGTGTCGGACCCGTGGTCCGGTTCCGTGATCCCCCAGCACCCGACAATGCTCGCATCCCTGCAGGCGCAAAACGGTTCGATGATCTTTTCAATCAGGTCCTGCTCGGCCACCAGGGAGGCGCCGAAGGACGGAAAGGCCGCCACCCCGATGGCCACGGTCAGACCGACGCTTCCCCAGGCCAGCTCTTCGTAGATAATCGCCTGCTGTTTGGGGGTCAAGTCCATTCCGCCATAGGGTTCCGGAATCAAAACCGTATGATACCCCAGTTCATACCCTTTTCGCATAAAATCCCAGAACGGCGACTCCTTGGCGATGACCTGCTCCGGGGTCATTTCGTCCAGCTGTTTGGCGATGGGACGCATCACCTCCTTGGCGAACCGGTGCGCCGCCTGCTGAAACTCCTGGTCCTCCTCCGTTAAATCCAGATCCAAATCAAGATAATCCATTTTTCACCCCTTTTATTTTTTCGGTTTGGTTTTATCCTTATTCTTATACCGGGCCTCGATTTTGTCGGCATGCTTGACCACGATTTCCGGCACCTGCTCAAAAAGCACCTGCTGCATCACCTCCATGACTTCGGGGGAATACCCGATTCCCATAAACTCCGGCGGCGCCCACCAGTCGTTCTTGGTTTTGTACATGGGGGTCCCGCTACCCGGAAACGCCGTAAACAGATTGGGCACGCAGTTGATCATATCCTGCTTGTCCATCTCATAGGTCATGGTCTTGTGCATCTCTTCCCGGTTGTAGTAGACCATGTCCCTCGGCGGTCCCAGGGCCAGCCCGATCTTCACATCCATGTCCGGCATATACCCCAAGGCGGTCAGGGCAAACCCTAAAGATCCCATGATCCGGTTGTCCACGCGGTACTGCCAGGCCGCGGCGCAGGCCCAGTCGCAGGCTATGGCCCAGTCCAGAATCTTCCAGTTGCAGGAGGGCCCGCCGAGCTGCCCGCCGCCCTGATGCTCCTTGGCATAGGCGTTAAATGCCGCGCAGGTGTCAAACCCGCAGGCCCCGCAGTTCCACCCCAGGTTTGAACGGGTGACCTTTGCGCCGATGGCCACCACCACCGGAGAATCCCCCTTTTCATAGCAGTTCTTGATGGTTTCATAATCCCACCCCACGTAGCGCATCACCGCGCCCACCGGCCCCATGACCTCGATGATCGGCTCCAGGTCCTCCCCCCAGATGATCTCCGCGTCGATGGTGGTTTTGCCGGTGATCTGGGGTGCCTTATGCACCGCCAGGGCGATGTGTTTGGCGATCTCCAGGACATGCTCCTGGCAGTATTTTTTTCCCATGAGATGTCCCATTATTTGTTCTCCTCTTCGGTTTTTTTCGGTTTGGGTACCCACTTGCGGTAGTCAAACCCGCGAATGATCCGGGCGGTCTGGTAGATCTTGCGGGTGTTGTCCAGAACCTTGTCCATGTTGATCAGATGGTAATCCACATTGACGTCCACATAGGGGTTCTTGGACTTTGCCGCCACCGGCACGCCCACCACCATGCCCGATTTGGGGCAGTAGCCCAGCTTCTGCCCGGCCATGCCGATGCTGGCGAACGCCCGGGCGTCGACCATCAGGGTATGCGCGGTCCAGAGCGCGCTTCCCACCGCATACCCCAGATCCCCCACCCGGGCCGTACAGAGCGGGCCGTTGATCATGCGCGCAGACGACCGGTCGGTGATATCCACCAGCCCGTACTTCTGGGTCTTTCTTTCATAAAAATAGCTGCAATCCAGAACCCCGCCGCACAACCCGCATCCGGCATCCAAGGGGGTTTCATGGCAGCGGGTGTTGCCGATGAACAGGATCACGTCGGAGTCCCGCACCATGACCGCCTCGTATAGAAAAGGCTCCTTCTAGGCCTCGTTGGTATGGGCGATCTCTTCTACCTTCCGGGCCACGGTTTCCAGTTCCTCCTGGCCGTATACGATATGCGCCTCAATGGAAGGAACACCGCCGGCAAAGGGCGCGGTGAGCGCCGCGTCCAGCATCAGCCGGGCCGCCTCCAGCACGCCTTTTTTCCGGCGGATGTCCTGGGGGGACCAGGGCGTCCAGTCGCTGACATACTCCTCGCCGGAAAAATCCAGGTCTTCCACGTATTTTTTCATACGATCACTCCTTTCGAATTCCCGATGGGATTCGGGAATCAGTGGTAATCCTCAAAGGCGTAAACATTGTCCGCATCCTTAGCGAATCCTTCACGAAGCAGCCGGTCCAGGTTTTTTTCCGATGCGGATTTCGGAATGGCCTCCACCACCTGCAGGTACGAGGGGATAGCGTTGCCTTCCAGGCTGTTCACGCAATGCTTAAAAATCGAGGCGGGATCAAAAGATCGCCCTTCCATGGGAACCACCGCGGCCACCAGGTCGCTTTCGCCGGGAGCGCCGGTGGCTGCGGGAATGCCATAGACGCAGACATCGCTCACATCCGGATGCACCGCGATTCCGGCCTCCACGTACTGGGGCTGAATAAAATCGCCGGAGCGCCGCAGCCCGCCGCCCTTTCGATAGTCAAAGAAAAACCATCCGCTCTCATCCGTATGTCCCATATCGCCGGTGCGCAGCCAGCCGCCCCGGGTTTTCTTTTCCGAAGCCTCTTTCTTTCCCAAGTAGTCCACCTCGGTCTTCTGGCCGAGCAGGCGGAAGATGATCTCCCCGGTCTCCCCGGGAGGGCAGGAGGTATCGTCCTCGCGGACCACCTTCATCTCCATGAGCCCTTCCAGCGGCTTTCCGAAGGATCCGATGGGCCCCACCCCGGGGGGCTTATGGGCGAATCCGCCCTCCACCGCGCCATACCACTCGTGGATCATCACGTTGAAGCGTTTTTCAAACGCCTCCCAGATCGCCCGGGGCGTACCGGCGGAGAGTACCAGCCGGACCGGGTTGTTTGCATCATCCGGCCTCGGCGGTTCGCTGTAAATCCCTATCATCATGCCGCCCAGCAGCGAAAACGAGGTGCATGAAAACCTTCGACAGATATCCCAGATCCGGCTTTTGGTGAATTTGCGGCTGATCACCGATGGAATGGAAAGCATCAGGGAAGGGACCAGGGTCACGGCCTGGGCGTTTCCGTGGGTCAGGGAAAGACCGGTGTAGAGCCGGTCTTGCGGGGTATACTGCCAGACGAACAGGGCGAGCTGGGAGAACTGTGACATGCGGTTCCCCTTGACCACCACCCCCTTGGGATCGCCGGTGGTGCCTGAGGTGTAGATGACCTCGATGGGAAGGGCCGTCTCGTCACTGCGCTGGTCCGGCGGCGGAACCTCCGGCCCCTCAAGTATCTCGTTTAGGGCTGGAAACGCAGCGTCAACCGGCACGTTCATGCCGTCCTTGTACGCCACCCCCAGCAGGCGGACCCCGGAGAGCCCGTAAAGGGCATCTTTGGCGGTATCTAAAAATTCACTTGTTACAAAAAGGCCCTTTGCCCTGGAATCCGTCAGCATGTACTGCAGCCGGCTTCCCTTGACCCGGGGGTCTATGGGGACCAGGGTCGACCCGAGCAGGGCGGCCGCATACAGCGCATAAAGGAATTCCGGATGGTTCCGCATGACCAGGGCAAAGGCGTCCCCCCGGCCGATCCCGGCGTCTTTGAGCATCATCGCCACCTTGCGGCCCCCCATCACGATATCCTGGTATCTGAGCACCTCCTCCGGAAACTCCCCGTTTTCAAAGGTCACCACCGCCCTGTCCGGCAGGGTGTCGGCCTTAAAATCAAGCTCATAAGCGATATGTCCGGGAACCTTGCATTCAGCCATTGGGTATGCCCCCTTTTTTTCTCAGGGTTTTTGACTTGTAAAAAAAACAACCGGAAAATTCTATTCAGAGGGCAGTCCGTGTTTTTTGCAGTATTCAGGGAAAATGGTATAGATGGGGTTTAGGGCCGGCAGCATCTTGAGGACCTTGGGAATCGGCCCCTTGGCCTTGATTTTGCGGGTGGCCAGGGCCACGGGAAGCGAAAGCTTTTTCAGCCAGAACTGGTGAATGGTATCGCCGGAAAGCTCCATGGTGATGGTCGCGTTCCGGTTCGCCTCATCGCCGGTGATCACGTTTTCAGCGTCCACATAAAGATAGCCGGGCGGATCCGTGATGACATACTTGATGCTGACCCCGTAGTCCTTCATCTTCTCACCCAGACCGGCCTCAAAAACGATATGCTTCCACAGGTCATTTAAGAACTCATTCAAGTGATCGGTGTCTTTAAATACGCCCATTTTTTCCTCCTTTTTTTGAGGGTTGTGGTGGAAACGGCCTTTAACAGACCTTTCATGCGGCAAAACCAGTGATTCGAAGCCAAGCCTTTAAAATATTTTGCAAAGAATATGCCATCAACCAATTTCGATATAACCTCTTGATTTTTAGTTTTTTTATTTTTTTGAAGGTTTAGCTTTGTCCTTATTTGGACATGGAGTTGTCCTTATTTGGACATTTGCATTGACATGTCCCTTTGGCCGCATTAAACTAAAACTCAAGGGGGTGAGCCGATGAAACTAAAAACCCGGCCGGCGGCCGGAACCGGGGAAGAGGCCTTTCAGATCGAAAAAAATCTCGCCCAGCAGGCGCTGCATGCGGGCGACCGATCCATCGCCTGGCAGCGCCTCTACCGCATGGGAAAACAACTGATGGCCGGACCCGCGGCCCCTGATCGGGACGGCCTGCTTGTGTCGGTCTGCATCGATCTGGCCGATCTGAGCTTTGTGCTGGGCAAGGGCTTTTCCGACCTGACCGCCCTGCTCCAGACCGCCCTGAAAGCGGCCGAACGCACCGGTGACCGGCGCTCCCTGGCCCTTATCCACCTGCACCTGGGCCGCCTGTTCTATTTTGCGGAACAGCGCGAGAAGGCCATGACCGTGTTTGAAGCCGGAAAATCCGAGGTGGAGGCGCTCGGGGACGAGGACATTCTGACCCGGGCCGCGGAGTTCATCGGGCTTTACTATTTTATTCAGGGGCGTTTCAAGGAGGCCGTCGTCTATTTCGAACGCGCGGCCCAGAGCTTTGAATCGGGGGCGCACGGCCGCGTGGCCAACCCCTCCGGCCCGCTCTGGCTGAGCTACTGCGCCGCCTTTCTGGGGCAATTCCACCGCGCCATCGGCACCCTGGACTATTACCGCCGCCTGGCGGTCGAGGGGTCCGACCGGGGGCTGGCCACCACCCTTCGAGCGGTCCTCGGCATCATCCTTTTGGGGATCAAAAAAAACAGAGAGGCCTATTTTCATCTCTCCGGCGCCCTTCAGGAGGCCAAAGCTTCCCAAAACAGCCTGGCCGGCTACTTTGCCAAAGGCGGGCTGGCGTTTCATCATTACCTGGAGGGGCGGCTGGACGAGGCAAGGGAATGGATCGAACAGACCATAAAAGAGGGCGCCGCATCCGGACTCATCCATCAGTACGCCTCGCCCATCGTTCTGGAAACCCTGTTTGAGCTGAACCGAAACAGTCCGCTGAACATCGGCAACATCAATTATCAGGATGAATTTTCCCGAATCATGCGCGAGCCCAACATCCATTTAAAAGGGGTGGCGCTTCGGCTTTACGC
>CAZFWD010000036.1:0-11087 GCA_964522535.1 uncultured Desulfonema sp. | reverse complement strand
CAATGCAAACCGCGCCTCAAAGACTCACGAAGCGAACAGCTTGGACTTTTACGATTCCATTAAAAAATACCATCTTTTCAAAAAAGGAAAAAAATAATGACGCAACAGGGCAGAGACTATATCAAGCCCGAACTGATGGCCTGCTGCGGCGCCAGGGAGATAAAAAACCACGACGTGGTGATCGTGGGCACCGGATTTCCGGCCATGTCCGCCAACATCGCCAAGCACACCCATGCCCCGGAGGCGCTTCTGATGCAGGAATCCGGCGTGGTGGACGCCCGTCCCAGCCGCCCCGCCCTTTCGGTGGGGGACCCCTGCTTAAACCCCGGGGCCGCCATGGTGGGCAACCTGATCGACATCATGGGGATGATCCTTCAGGCCGGGTGGATGGATGTCGGGTTTTTGTCCGGCAGCCAGGTGGACAGGTACGGCAACATCAACACCACCTGCATCGGCGATTACAATCACCCCAAAAATCGCCTGCCGGGAAGCGGCGGGGCCAATCCCATCGGCACCCTGGCAAAAAGGACGCTGATCATCGCTTTGCACGACAAACGCCGGTTGGCGGAAAAGGTCGATTTTATCACCACCCCAGGTTATATCGACGGCCCGAACGCCAGACGGAAATGGGGGTTGCCGGAAAACACCGGACCCGAGTGCATCATCACCAACAAGGCGGTGCTTCGGTTTGACAGGGCTGCTGGCGAGGCCTACCTGGAATCCCATCATCCGGGGCATACCATTGAAGAGATAAGGGCGAACACCCCGTGGGACCTGAAGGTGGCTGATGATGTGCATGAAACTAAACCGCCCACGCTGGAAGAGCTTGCCGTTATTCGGGAGGTGCTGGATCCGCACCGCATGATCGCCATTTATGAAAAGCGAGGGTATGTGTGAGCCATGAACAACCTGCAATCTGAAACCGAACTGACCCCCAGCCGGAAGCTCGCCGGGTTCTTAGCCGGCCTGAACTATGAGGACCTGCCGGAGCCGGTGATTCAAAAGGCCAAGCTCTGCATCCTGGATTACATCGCCAATATCTACGGATCCCTGTCTTTGGACCCGGTTTTGCGGCTGGTCCCCTATTTTCAGAAAATCGCCGGATCCGGAACCATCTCGGCATTGGGCTGCGGTTTTAAAACCATTCCCCATTATGCCGTCTTTATCAACGGCACCACGGCCGAGGCGGTGGAGGCTCAGGACGGCTACCGGTTCGGTGGGAACCACCCCGGAACCGCGGTCATTCCCGCGGCCCTGGCAGCCGCCGAGGAAAAACAAGCCGGCGGCAGGGCGGTGATTGAAGCGGTGGTCGCCGGATACGAGGCGGCCAACCGGCCGGCCGCGGCCATGCATCCCTGGCACACCCTTACCGGGTTTCTTCCCACCGGCACCTGCGGGGCCTTTGGCGCGGCGGTTGCTGCGGCCAGGGTGTATGGATACGATGCGGCCAAGATGTTAAACGCCGTCAGCAACGCCGGGTATCTGCTTCCCCTTTCCATGGCGGAGCAGCTCATGGGGGGGTTCACCATCAAAATCGTTCAGGCCGGACAGGCCGCATCCGCCGGGCTTATGGCCGCAGGTCTTGCGGGGGCCGGGCTGACCGGGTTTGCCGAACCCCTGGAGGGATCGGCGTTAAAGGGTGGGTTCACCCAGATCACCACCCGGGCCGAGCCCAAGATCGGTAAATTGACCGAAGCCCTCGGCGAGCATTTCACCATCTCGGATGTGTATCTTAAGCCCTTTTGCGCCTGCCGGCATACCCACGGCGCCATTCAGGCGGCCCTTGAGATCGTTGCCGAAAACAAGATCCGGCTGAAAGAGATCGAAAAAATCGAGGTGGCCACCTACGGCATTGCGCAGCTTGCAGTGGGAAAACAGGTTCGGCCCGGGGACAGCTTTGTCTGCGCACAGTTTTCCATCCCCTATGGGGTAGCTGCGGCCATTGCCGACGGCGAAATGGGGCCAGCTCAGCTTTCCGAAAAACGCATGGCCGACCCGGCCCTGCTGGAACTTGCCGGAAGGGTCACGGTGAAAACGGATGAAGCCTTAAATAAACTCTACCCGGAGAAGACCGCCACCCGCGTGGATATCACCCTGGCCTCGGGAAAAACCCTTTCCCGTCAGATCGACATGCCCCGAGGCGATCCGAGAACCCCCATGACCGAGGCGGATATTATCGACAAGCTGAAACGCTACGGCCGTCAAAAAAACAGCCAAAACCTTGACAAACTGGTATCGCAGGTCCTCGGCCTTGAGCAGATAGAGGATATTTGCGCCCTTACCGCGTTGATATAAAAAAAGGAAGGTAAACGGTGGATTTCACATTTTCAAAAGAGCAGCTCATGCTGATCAGTTCCCTTCGGGACATGGGAAAACGGGAGAAGTTTTCGGAGCTGGCGGCGCAGGTGGATGCCAGCGCCGAGTTCCCGCACCAGTTGATGGAAAAATTTGCGGCCATGGACCTGCTGGGCATGACCCTGTCTGCCGATTACGGCGGATCGGGCGAGCCGTCGCTCACCGCGATCCTGGCCATCGAGGAGTTGGCGAAGTTCTCTCCCATGATCGCGGCCCCGGTCTTTGAATCCAATGTGGGGCCGGTGCGGGTGATCGACCTGTTTGGAACAAAGGAGCAGAAAAAAAGCATTATTCCCGGTGTCTGTCAGGGCAAACTCAGCGTCTCGGTCTGCATGACCGAGCCCGAGTCCGGATCGGATCTCACCGCCCTGCACACCGTGGCTGAGGACAAGGGGGACCATTTTCTGGTCAACGGCCGAAAGGCTTTTATCACCGGCGGCGGCGAGGCCAGCCATTACCTGGTCTACACGCGGTTCGGAGAGATCAAGGGGTACAAGGGAATCGGCGCCCTGATCCTGGAAAAAGGAATGCCCGGGTTCACCTTCGGCAAACAGGAGGAATACATGGGATTGCGGGGCATGCCCTCCTGCGATCTCTACTTTGACAATTTGAGAGTGCCCAGGGAAAACCTGGTGGTCCCGGCTGGGGATTTCGGAAAGCTCATGCTGACCTTTGACATCGAGCGGTGCGGCAACGCCGCCATGTGCCTGGGTATTGCCGGCGGCGCCCTGGAGGCGGCCAAGGCCTATGCCCAGGCCCGGACCGCCTTCGGCCGGCCCATCTGTGAGTTTCAGGACATTTCCTTTTCCATCGTAAACATGGCCATGAAGCTGGATGCGGCAAGGCTTCTGGTCTACCGGGCCGCCAACAACGCGGGCCAGGGCCTGCCGTCCATCTACGAAGCCTCCCTGGCAAAATGCTATGCCAATGAGATGGTCCGGGAGGTGACCGATCTGGCCATGCAGGTCTTCGGCGGATACGGCTACAGCAGGGACTACCCCATCGAGCGGATGGCCCGCGACGCCCGGGCCTGGGGGGTGGCCGGCGGCACACTTCAGATGCTGCGACTGACCATCGCCAGCATGCTGTTTGGACGGCGGTTTGATCAGCGCAAATAACCTTATTTAAAGGAGGACGCCATGGGCGAATACTACAAAGACATCAACCAGCTCTATGAGATTTACGGGTATTTCATGAAGAAAATTTTAACCGATCCCAAGGTCGGGCCCAAGCTGGCCAAATCCGGCCTCATCATTAAATGGATCTACACCGACCCGGACGGCGAGATCACCATTGACCTGAGAAACCCGCCCAAAGAGCCGGGGCATTTCGGCGCTTATTATCTCGGTCCCTGCGACCTGAAGGAGGATGTCTGGTCCAAGCAGAGCGCGGACCATTCTCACCGGTTTTGGCACGGCCTGGAAAACCCCGTGGCCTCGGTAACCCGGGGCAAAATCAAGCAGGGGGGAAAGATCACCGCCATGCTCAAGATGCTTCCTCTGGTGCGGCCCATGTTCCAGTTCTTTCCCCAGGCGCTCAAGGACCTGGGCTATGAGCACCTGATCATCTCCCGGGAAAAAGCTTAAAATCAGAACCAGCGTTTATGAAAGCGGCTTTTCGTCTGATCGACACCCATGCCCATTTGTGCGATCCGGTTTTTGATGCAGACCGGAAGGAGGTGATGGCCCGGGCAAAAGCCGCCGGGATTTGCGGGATCATCGCGGTGGGGGAAAACATGGCCGACGCAGCCCGAAACCTGGCGCTTGCACAAAACGATCCTTGCATTTTTCCGGGGGCCGGGCTTTATCCCACCCGCCTGGATATTCATGAAGCCGAAGAAATGCTCGGGTTTATTCGTGAGCACCGTGAGCGGCTGGCCGCCATCGGGGAGGTGGGGCTTGATTTTTGGGCGGTTTCTGAAGCGCTGAACAGGGAAATTCAGCAAACAATTTTTTCCGGCTTTATCGACCTGGCCGCCGAGCTGGACCTGCCGTTAAACGTTCATTCCCGGTCGGCCGGTCATTGGGCGATTTCTTTGCTGCTTTCTCGCGGGGCGAAAAGGGTGCAGCTTCATGCCTTTGACGGCAAGGCCGCTTCCGCCCTGCCCGCCGTGGAAGCCGGGTATTTTTTCTCCATTCCGCCGTCTGTGGTCCGCTCTCCGCAGAAACAGAAGCTGGTCAGGCAACTGCCGCTCTCCTGTCTGCTTTTTGAAACCGACAGCCCGGTGCTGGGGCCTGATTCAGGGCAGCGCAACGAACCGAAAAACGCGCTGCTGTCCGCGGAAATGATCGGCAAATTAAAAAATGTCGGTCTGGAAGAGGTGCTTGAGACCGTATGGAAAAATACGCAAAGGCTTTACGGTGAGTTGAAGCCCTTGAGAAGATAAGCGGGCAGACCTGCCCGCCGAAGCGGTTTTCCACCCCCCCCACTCTTTTGCAACGGAAGCCTTGACATCTGTGAATTTTGATTTAAGATATGCCTTATAGATTTGGGGTATTGAATAACGTTATCGTTTGAACCCCCCGTGAAAAATCCATTTAAAAAAAAAGGAGGTATGCGATGGGCGACAATGTTTCAACCCCGAAGAGAAGACAGCAGTTTGTTTGGGTAAAGGACAATGCCGGAAATGAGTATGCCTGTCCGGTGGATGTGTTAAAGAAACCCGAGGACATGACCGCCGAGGAAAAGGCCGGCTGCGTCAATGACGCTTCAGTGCATCAGCCGGTTGCAGGGGGATGATGCCGGTTTAAAAAAAACGGTTTAATTTTTCAAAGCAGGGCCGGTCCTGGAGATCGTGCCCTGCGAAACCGTGTATCATTCTTCCTTCCCCTCGTGTGCGGCGAAAACCTCGCAACGGCAGACCGCCGGGGTTTTGCGGGCTCTTGTTTTCCCCAGTCTATGAGTTCATCCATTTTCTGCCCTCGCTCTTATCCTTTATATGATCATGAAAAACTTCGGTTGCGTCTTATCAATTTTATCATAAAAAGACCTTCCGCCCATTGCAGGCCGGAACTCGGGATCGGGGTTTGAGCTTGCCAAGACCTTCGCCCATCGATAGAATCCATTCAGAGCATCAACAGATAAATGTTACGAACCGATGGGGATCGCCCATGGACCCTTTTGAAAACCCTGAAAACGGATATGTCAGAGCGCCGGCGCCCTGGCACCTCACCGGGGATGCCTACATCCTGGCGATCAAGCCTTCGGCAGGGTTTGTGCGTTCCGATTGCTTTGTCCACGCCTTCCTTGCCGATCGTTACTGCGGCGGGTTCGGGGTCGTGATGTTTGTCAATTATCGGTCTTCCGATGTGGGGCCGTACCAGGAGCTTCTGATCATGCCGGGACGATTTAATATTGCCGGAAAACGGGTCTACTCGGTGACCAAGATTTATGTCTCCACCTGGGAGAGCGTTGTCAACGGCCGCGAAAACTGGGGAATCCCCAAGGAAAAAGCCGAGTTTGACATTGAAAACGCAGGCGCCGGGGTTGAGCGCATTCGAGCCCGTCAGGGGGATCATGGGTTTGCGGATTTTGTGTTTAAGTCCTATTCCATGCAGGTTCCGTTTTCAAGCCGCCTGATTCCGGCTGCCTGGCGAACCCTCGGCCAGGTTGATGACAACAGGGTATACCTGACGCGAATGGAGGCAAAGGGCCGGGTGCGTCCGGCGCGGCTCATCCGAAGCAGGATTGATGGACGGTTTTTTCCGGATTTCTCGCCGGCCCATCCGATCGCGGCAATCCGGTTTGAAAATTTTCAAATGACATTTCATAAATCCCGGCATCTGCTTCTCTGATGATCGATATGGGAAGGGCACGCCTTCTCTAAAAATTTGACATCAAAGCCGATTCATGCCATTGTTTATTCAAAAAATAACTTTTTATCCCTTCATTCTCGGCCTGCGCTACCCTTTGGGTGCAAACCGTGAAACAAAAAACTCAAAAATTCAAATTTTCCGAGTCCCGGTATCAAATCGCCCTTGCACACCTGATCTATGGAATTGTTCTGGTGAGCGATGACGGTTTGGTCGAGTTTGTCAATCAGGCTTTCTGCGACATGCTCAACCTTACCATCAGCCCCTCGGAACTGGTGGGGCTAAACTCCAGGGAGCTTCTGAAACGGGTTCTGCCCTTCTGCACCGACCCCGAAGGAACCCTTTCCCGCATCGAGGCGATACTGGCCGATGAACGCCGGATCGAAGGGCAAGAAGTCCTGATGCGTGATGGACGCGCGCTGCTGATCGACTTTAGACCGATCGTCATCGATGGAAGACCGGGCGGCAGGCTATGGCAGCATCAAGACATCACCGATCGCATGCGGCATGAAGAGGAAAAAGCGGCGATCGCAAAACATCTTTATGAGCGGGTGAAAGAACTGAATTGCCTGTATATGATTTCATCGATCGGGGAAATTCCAGATATAACGATGATGGAAAGGTTAACAAAGATCGTAAACGTGATCCCTCCCGCATGGCAGTATCCGGATATTGCCTGTTCCCGAATCATAATCGATGACAACGAAATCAAAACCCTCAATTATCAAGAGACAAAATGGAAACAGACATCCGACATCGTCATTGACCGTAAAAAAGCCGGGATCGTCGAGGTTTGCTATCTTGAAGCAAGACCCGAATCCGACGAAGGCCCTTTTTTACAGCAAGAACAAAAACTGCTCAACACCATTGCCGAGATCGTGGGCCGGTTCGTCGCGCGGATCAAGACAGATGGGGAGTTGCGCAAAAACCGCCTGTTTTTGTCCGATCTGATCGAGCATAGCGGTGCGCTCATCTGCGTCAAGGATCGAAACGGCCGTTACACCCTGGTCAATCGCCAGTGGGAAAAAATAACCGGGTTAAAACGCGAAGAGACCATCGGCAAAACCGACGAGGCGTTATTCCCCGGCCCTGTGGGCAGGCAATTCCGGTTAAATGATCTGGAGGTGATGGAATCCGAATCCGTGATCCATAAGGAAGAAACGTTTGAGGACGGGCAAGGAAAGCGATACTTTCTCTCCATCAAATTTCCGTTGCGGGGGGATGACGGCAGGGTCAACGGGATATGCGGTATGATTACCGAAATTACGGACCGAAAGCAGGCAGAGAAGGCTTTACAGGAAAGCGAAAAAAAATTCCGGAAACTGAGTATCATCGACAATCTCACCCAGCTTTACAATTCAAGGCATTTTTTCAATCAGCTCAAAACCGAAATCGACCGCATCCATCGCTATCCCGAGCCCTTGGCGCTGATCCTGCTGGATGTGGACAATTTCAAGGCCTTCAACGACGCCTTCGGCCATCTTGAGGGGGATCAGGTGTTGATGCGGTTGGGCCGGGTGATCAAAAGCTGCCTGCGTAAAACGGATTCCGCGTATCGTTACGGCGGAGAGGAATTCATTGTTCTTTTGCCCATGACGACAAACGCGGACGGCGTAAGAATCGCGGAAAGAATCAGAACCGAGTTCAAAAACGAAAAATTTTCACCGGTATTCGAAAAAGCCGTTCATCTGACGTTAAGCATCGGCATATCTCAATACAGGTCCGCGGAATCAATGCAATCCTTTGTACAGCGGGTTGACCGGCTTATGTACCGGGCAAAGAAACAGGGAAAGGACCGAATCTGCGATGAGACCTCCTGCGGGGACGATCCCCTCTGATACGCATTGGCAAGAGTGCTGTTTTTCGACAATCAGCCGGCTTCCCGGGACCCCTGGACAAAAAGCGGACGGGACTTTTTGGAGATTGAAAACGGTTTGCAAATTGGCGGCGGATCGTATAGTTTGTATTCAATTCGACGGGCCGCAAATTGAGATTTGAGACCGGATCATGCCAAGAAAACAGAAATTTTTTAAGAAAATAACCCCGGTGCTGGTTTACAGTCGTCCGCTTCTGGTCTTTTCCGGAATGCTCTGCGCCATCGCGGTGATGCTGACCCGAAACCCGGGCGTTTATCTGGCAGGGACGCTGCTTTTCTTTACCTCCATGATATTTGACCTTGTTGACGGGTGGTTTGCCGCCCGTTTCGGCAGCAAGGAGAGTCCGATTGCCGAGCTTGCCGAGCGGATCATGAACCGGGTGGTTTACTCGATTATTTTTCCGCTGGTGGCTGTGGGCATGATGTGGCGGCTGGCCTATGTTTTTCCGGAGCACAGCCGGGCCGAGCTGCTGCATGCGCTCTTTGTCCTGCTCCTCTGCGTGATCGTGCTGATCCGGGACAACGTTGCCCACTTTATGCGCGGCATTGCCGTCCGCTACGCCCGGGAGCCCGAGCTGCGGGAGCTCACCTTTCTGCGAACCATCGTGGCCGCTCCCTTAGGCTTTCTGCTGTATGTTTATGCCTTTTTTGTCCCGGTTGACGGGGCGACCTTCTGGGCTTATGCCTCTGTTTCATGGCTGGGCAACCTTCCGCTGCGCAACCTGTTTATCATTGAAATTATGTTTCTGGTTATTAACTTTGGTTCCATCGCGGGCTACATGCGAAAATACGGAAGTTACTGCCTGGAGGATCTCTGCCTGGGCGATGAACTGTTGCGGCGCCGAATCCTTTCTGTTTTTCCCAACGCCCTGACCGTCATGAACGCCATGATGGGCCTGCTGGCGGTGTTTTTCGCCTACCAGGGAAAGATGCGGGAATCCTACCTGCTGCTGGTCGGCGCGGTGGTTTTCGACAAGCTGGACGGCGCCATGGCCCGAAGGCTCGGCCTGACCGAACCCCTTGTCGATACGAAGGATATGCATCGCATCACCCTTGGCGCGGTTCTGGATGATGTGGCGGACGGGGTGAGCTTCTGCATTGTGCCGGCTTGGATTTTTGTTATCTGCCTTTCGCAAATACCCGGCCCTGCTGTTTCCGCCCTGCCGATGGGTATCGCCGCCCTGATTTATGCCCTGGCCGGGTTTGCCCGGCTGGCCTATTTCACCCTTGACAAAAATCCCATTCCAGGCATTTTCAAGGGGCTGCCGGTTCCGGCGGCCGCCCTTTTTGTTGTCGCGCCGCTGGTTGTCCTCTGCCAGCCTGAGTTTTTGGCGACGCCATGGGCCCATGGTTTTGCCCTGTTCTGCTTCGGCCTGATGATTTTTACCGCTGTTTTGATGAACCTGTATCCGGTCAGATATATTCACATGGGGCGGTTTATGGACAGAACCCCCTGGTTTACCCGGATTACCCTGGTCCTTTTGCTGATCTTTGTCTTTACGCCCTGGTTCGGGCATCTTTCGTTTTTTTTAATGTTATTGTACCTGCTTTCCCCGCTGGTCACTCGGGGAATCGATCCGGAAACCGCGGCCCGGGAGACCCCCAGAAAATAGAAACCCCCTTTTTGGCCGGTCACCGGACGGAAGTTAACAGGGTTTCAGGGCCAATCCCGGCGGGATTCACGCCCGGCCTAAACCATAGGAGGAAAAAATGATCGCAACCCTCATTGTCATCGGAATTATTCTTCTGCTGGTGGTTGTTGTCGGCGTCATATACAACAGCCTGGTCACCTCGAAAAACCGCTACAAGAACGCCTATTCCCAGATTGATGTGCAGCTCAAACGCCGCTACGATCTGATTCCGAACCTGGTTGAGACGGTAAAGGGGTATATCAAGCACGAGCGGGAAACCTTAGAGGCGGTCATTGCGGCACGGAACATGGCGGTGACCGTAAACCAGCGGGCCGCCGGCAATCCGGGCGATCCAAAGGCCATGAAAGACCTGGCCGGGGCCGAAGGGATGCTTTCGGGCGCTCTGGGAAGGCTGTTTGCGCTGGCTGAGAACTACCCGGATCTCAAGGCCAACCAGAACATGATGCAGCTTCAGGAAGAGTTGACATCCACGGAAAACAAGGTCTCCTTTGCCCGTCAGGCCTTTAACGACGCAGTCACGGCCTACAACATCGCCTGTGAAAAATTCCCCAACAACATCATCGCCGGAATGTTCAACTTCAAAACCGCACAGCTTCTGGAATCCACGGAATCGCCGGAGGAAAGAAAGGCGCCCAAGGTGCAATTCTAAGCCGAGGGGTCAAAGATGGATTTTTTCACGGCCCAGGACAGATCCCGAAGCAGAACCGCCTGGCTGGTTTTTCTTTTTATCTGCGCCGTTTTCGTCGTGGTTGTTGCGGTTTATGCCGTCGTCCTGGCCGTGCTGTTTCACACCTCAGCGGATGCGAACTTTAAATGGTTTGATCCCCGGCTGTTTTTGATGATCGGCAGCGGCACATGGGGGCTGATTCTTATCGGCAGCATCGCCAAAATCAGCGCGCTTTCCAAAGGGGGAGGCTACGTGGCGGAGAGCCTGGGCGGAAGACCGATTCTGCCCGCCACGACCGATGCCAACGAGCGGAAGGTCTTAAACGTGGTGGAGGAGATGGCGATCGCCTCGGGCGTGCTGGTTCCGCAGGTATACCTGATGGACGGGGAAAAGGGGATCAACGCGTTTGCCGCCGGGTACTCCGTAAACGACGCGGTGGTTGCGGTCACCCGGGGATGCATCGAACAGCTCAACCGGGATGAGCTTCAAGGGGTGGTGGCCCATGAGTTCAGCCATATTTTAAACGGCGACATGCGGCTTAACATTCGCCTCATCGGGCTTTTAAGCGGCATCATGCTCGTCGCCACCATCGGCCGTTCGATCCTTCGCTCCGGTTCCAGATCCAGTTATGGAAAAAGAAGGGTTAGGGTCAAAAGCAGCGGCAAGGGGGGCGGCCAGGTTTATCTTCTTGCCCTGCTGCTTCTGGTGGTCGGATATATCGGCGT
>CAZFWD010000035.1:0-4500 GCA_964522535.1 uncultured Desulfonema sp. | reverse complement strand
CCGCTCCGCGCCGATTTTTTTAAAAATTTCATCCAAGGCGGCATCGGTCTGCGGGCACAGCCGGTTGGAGCAGGGCCTTTGATAGGCGATCTTGACGTTTAAGGGTTTGATTTGGTCTGCCAGATCGTCCAGCCGGCGGTTAATATAGTCAAACAAATGAATGGGCGTAAACGGAACCGAAATACCGAAGGCGTCCGCCAGGCTGGTGTAGGTGCCGTAACATTCGTCGTGGAAGCAGACCAGCTCACTCACCCCGGAATCGGTCAGAAAATACGACATGATGTTGTCGATCATTTTCGGAACCCGTTCCCGAATGACGGAATTTTTTGCAAAATGCAGCCACATGATGTTGCAGAACACGTCGGTTCCGGAAAACACCGAGGCCCCTTCAAAAAGCTTTCCCCGCACGCATCCGGTGAGCATGGGAAAGGCGCACATGTTCACCACCGGCGCATGAACGGTCTGCTTGGCGATCCTTCCCTTGGCGTCCATCATTTTTAGTTGCTCCTTGATGATGGGCGAGGGCGCCGGAAGGATGCCCAATTCCTCCTGCCGCTCCACCAGCAGAAAGAAGGGGTTGTTGCCGTAGGGGCAGTACTCCTGGCAGGCGTAACAGGTCAGGCATTCATGCAGGACCCGGCTGTCCTTCCCCTCGTTGATTTTGAGTTTTTCCGCCTTGGCCTCCTCGATGCCCGTAAAAGAAATGTACTGGCATTTCATGAGGCAGTCCACGGTTTCGCAAGCGACACACAGGTCCGGATTAAATTTGATGCGGTTCACGGCATTCCTCCGGCAAGGGTTAAGTGTTTATGAAGTATAAAAAAGATTCATCCCGATCACCCTCAGCGCGACAGGTTCCGCGCCAGGAGCGCCGCACCGATGGCGCCGTTTATCTGGGCGTATTCGGAAACCTGAATCGGGGTTTGAAGTTTGTTTTCCAGGGCTTTGACCGCGCCGATGTTTTTGGCCACCCCCCCGGTCATCATCACGGGGTTCACCACCCCCACCCGCTTGGCCATGGCGGAAATCCGGGAGGCCACAGCGTCGTGAATCCCGGCGATGATGTTTTCCCGAATCTCCCCCTTGGCGATTAAGGAAATCACCTCGGATTCGGCAAACACCGTACAGATGCTGCTGATTTTTGCGGGCTGTTTCGCCCGCAGGCAGATTTCGCCGAATCTGTCCAGATCCACCTCCAGGGCCCGGGCCATCACCTCCAAAAACCGGCCGGTGCCCGCGGCGCATTTGTCGTTCATGGCGAAGTCCATCACCCGCCCGTTTTCATCCAGGCGGATCACCTTGCTGTCCTGGCCGCCCACATCGATGATGAACCGGACATTCGGGTTGATGAAATGCCCGCCCGCGGCATGGCAGGTGATTTCCGTGATGGTTTTGTTTGCAAAATCCACCGTGTTCCTGCCGTATCCCGTGGCCACCACCGCTAAAATCGCCTCCCTTTGAATTCCGGCGGCCTGCAAAAGATCCGCCATCACGGTTTTTCCGGCCTGCCGGGCGTCGTAGCCCGTAAACATCAGGCGGGTGCCCAGGATGCGTCCGTCGTTTAAAACCGCGGCCTTGGCGGTGATGGATCCGATGTCGATGCCTGCGGTGATCATACTGGTTTTACCCCTTTTGCGCCAGGGTTTCCATAAACGCGTCGATTCGGGTTTCGATCTGGCTTTCGGAGAAGTTTCGCTCATCCACCATGTCCGCCTCCAGAATCAGGGTGGGAATGTTTAACTGTTTCATCACCATTTTCGCAAGATCATACTGACCGAAGGAGTAAGGCTTGCAGCTTCGGTTGGAGTGCATGACCAGCCCGTCCACATCGTATTTTTTAATCAGCTTTTTCAGGGTATCAAACATCATATCCAGAGAGACATTGATGTAGACACTGGAGTAGGCCACGCTTCCGGTTTCAATAAAGTTGTTTTCGTCGATGAGGTCAAGCACCCCGCTCCAGGCGGAGGTGTAGGTGTCCCCGACCAGGCAGGCCTCGCGCTCGGAAAATTTTTCAGAAAGCCACCGGGTCTTGTACCAGACCGGCAGGTTGTCCCAGAGCAGCCGGTATTTTTCATTGGGAACCATGGCGATTCCGTTTTTTATCCGCTCCTCCATCTCCTGTTTGAGCTGCTTGTAATAATCCACGGTGACCTGGGTGCCGCGCAGGGTCACGATCAGGGCCAGATGGAAGAAGGCGTCAAAGGCGGTCATGGGCGCGGGCTTGTGGGCCGCGGTATCCAGAACCTGCTGCCAGAGCCGCAGCCCGGAAACAGCCAGTTTGCCCACCTCCCGCATTCGGTCAGGGTCCATTTTTTTTCCGCACTGCGCTTCCAGAAACCGAATGTATTCATAGGTCTGTTTGATCACATAGTTTTTGGCCGCGTCGGAAAACCGGGTATGAATAAACGGGGTGTCCAGGATGAACAGGGGAACATGGTAGTAGCGGGAGACCACCTCGTACCACTTCATGACCGTTCCGCAGATGTTGTTGCAGCAGACCAGAAAGTCGGGTTTGGGCAGGCCGCCTATGGGGCCGCCGTTGACCGTGGCGCAGGCGATGTCCGATCGGGCATACGAGCACAGATCCCGGGAATAGCCCATCTCTTCGGCCTTTTCGCACAGCCCCACCCCCATCTTGGAGGCGCCGATCATGGCCCCGTGGTTTTCCGGGTAAACCGGAATCACATCCATGGCGATCAGAAACTCCACCGGCCCGCCGCTGGTGATCCAGGCCACCTTTTTTCCGGTCTGCCCCGCGGTCTTGGCCTCGATGTAGTACTGGGTCATGATTTCCTTCATCTTCGCCACGGATTTGATTTTGCGGGTTTCTTTATCCGTGTCGGTTTTGATGTGATCGGCCATATTTTTCCGTTTTTTAAAAAATAAATTTTACAACCCTGAAAAGTCAGTTTTGATTTCCAAGGAATTTATATTTTTTCGGTTTGAAGAATGATCAGATTAACCACCGAGATCACAGAGGACATGGAGAAAAAATCATTTGTTCTTTGCGCGCTCTGTGGTGAAAAATTTTTAAAAGAACCGATAAGTTGCTTTCTGCAAAAACACCGCAAAGCGGAACAAACAGCCTTTTACGAGATCATCAACCTTCAGCCTTCAACCTTCAACCTTTAACCTTCAACCTTTTTACAACATATCCACAAAGGTTTCAAACCGGGTCCTGAGCTGGCCGGAGGAGGGCAGCTGTTCCTCCACCTCCAGCAGCAGGCTCGGCACCCCGGCGTCGTCCAAATACTTTTTCAGGTAAGGGTAGTCAAAGGCATGGGGGTCGCAGAACTTTAAAAACAGAAAGACCACGCCGGAGGCCCGATGCGCTTTGACCAGGTTGACCAGGTGCTCGCCCCTTGAGGTGATATTCAAATGTTTTGAAGGGCAGACCATGCGGGTCAGGTACCGGTCGGCGATCGCCTCGACAGGATCACTTGCGTTCTCGATCTCCCCTTCAAAGTAGCGGCTGCCCGTGCACAAATCATCCCAGACCACCTCGGCCCCGGATTCGGCAAGCAGGGTATAGATATGCGAATGGCTGCAGATGCCGCCGGACAGGATGATCCGTTTGCCGGATTTTGCGCAATCCGGCTGCGCGCGGTTTGCCAGCGTTTCTTCAAGCGCGGGAAGCAGCTCCGCGATTTCGTCCCGGTCCATGACCATGGCGGCCTTGACCACGGCAAACAGATCCGCGCCGGAAATCGTTTGAGGACTCCGGCTTCGGATCATGGCTATTGTTTTCAGGTGGTTTCGAATCCGGTTGTAGACCTTAATCGCGCGGTGAAGGCTTTCTTTCGAGATTTCGCTATTGAGAGCGGATTCCAGGTCCGTCTTGAATTCCCTCAGCACATCGATCATATAGGCCCTGGCGGTTTGGGTGTGCAGGATCACGGGAAGGACCACGTCGATGTGAAAGGCCAAGCCGGCGTTTAACCGCCAGATATCGGACAGCCGCTGAATGGAATCGCAGGTGTGCGGAAAAACGGCGCCGTCTAAAAAGGAGAGGCTGCCGTTTAAGGCATCCTCCAGCCCGCCGCGAGCCAGGGAACAGCAGTAGGATTGCAGATGGGCATCCGCGAGGACGATGTCCTTTTTTGTTCCGAACAATCGAAACGGCAGGGCGCCGGCTGCGTAAATGAACTCCTCGGGGGTGTAGGTGCAGAAAAAACCGATCACCGGCTTGTTTTCGCGTTTTTTCATCTCAGCGGCGTAGGCGTAGGGATCATCCGCCACCGCTCTGATTCTCTCTAATCCGTTCATGCTCCGCTCCGGCTGATATCTGGGTATCCTCATGGATTGGGCCGTCCATCGTTTTGATAACCCGCGGCCCGGTTTCTGTCAAGAATAAAGAACGATCGTTCGGTTTTTGAACCCGGCGGTTTTCTATCTTTCGGGAAGGCCGAGGCGGCCGGATGGTCGAATGGGTCGGCCGGTGATCGGCAAAAATTCGAACAACCGTCTGTTTGTTTTAACAAAATCTGGGCTCGCTTT